>CAYOFY010000014.1:0-27851 GCA_964403465.1 uncultured bacterium | reverse complement strand
ACTGCATCCTGGACGGTCAGAAATTCAGACTGCGGGGATCAAGATGACAAACTCTGTTCCCTGACCGGGAGAACTCTTAATTTCTATCTTCCCGTTATGGTTTCTTATAACCCTGGCTGTTATTGAAAGTCCCAGCCCTGTGCCGTTTTTCTTGTTGTCCGTAAAATAGGGTTCCGTGATTCTGCCTATTGTCTCCCCGGACATCCCCCTTCCTGTATCCTTTACCGAAAGAAAAACGTTGCTGTCCATTAACCCGGTTTTTACGGTTATGCTTCCCGTGCCCTCTATTGACTGAATGCTGTTCAGCACGACGTTGATTATCGCCTGATGCATCTGGTTGGCATCAGCTTTTATGGCTGGCAGATTGTTGTCAAGCAATTTAGAGAATTTCACGTTCTTCGCGATATTGGAATTTTCAAACAACTCTATGATTCTGTTCACTATATCGTTCATATCAACTGGCTCCACGTCCATCTTTGTCTTTGCCAGGGATATCACGCTTCTTGCGATGTTCTTGCACCTTTTGATCTCATTCTCTATGATACTCACGTATTTTCTGTTGCCTGCTGGAAAGTCATTCGCGTCTATCTCCCGCATCAGGATCTGTGAGTATCCGTAAATGACTGTCAGCAGGTTATTCACCTCGTGCATTATTTCAGCCGAGAGCTGGCCGATTGTTGCCATTTTTTCAAGCTGTTGCATACGTTCCTTGAGACTGCTGTTAAGCGTGTTCAATTCCGCGACAAGCCGTTCGGACCTTTTTTCAATGCCTCTTTTTTCACAGCCGTCCCTTACGATTTTTTTCATTTCGGCGATATCAAACGGCTTGCTTATGAATTCCAGCGTTCCCAGGTGTATCGCTTTCTTGGCCGCCTCCATATCCCCGTAACCTGTCAGTATTACCACGGGGACTTTATCGTCAATCCCCCGTATCTCTTCAAGCGTCTCAAGTCCGCTCTTGCCCGGCATCTTGAGGTCAAGAATGATTATATCCGGATTGCTTTCCCTGAGCGCTTTGATGCCTGCATCCCCGGAATCGGAGGTAATGACCCTGTAATTGTCCTTGAATAACATTCTGAGCGATTCCCTCGGCCCGAGTTCATCGTCAATCACAAGTATGGTTCCTGCTTTTGTATCCATCTCAGAACCCTTTCTTGTATTCAACCGTTCCGAAGAATCCCTTTGACTCATATTTTCCATCGTAAGGCGCCCCTTTCTCCGATTTTCTGTCATTAAAGAGTTGCGCGCCGAGTACCATGCTGAAACTGCCGATTTTTGTCAGGAATTCTCCGCCTGCGGATATCACGAAACTGTCGGCATCCGGCAGGCCCGGGTCCCACGTTGAATCTGGTATGGGAGTGGTGATATATGCAATGCCTCCCATTAATCTGGTTTTTTCAGATTTCCTGTACTCCGCACCTATTGAAAAGGTGTAACTATCTTTCCAGTCTTTCTCAATAGAGGGAGGAAATCCGGTTATGTCAACAGGGACTTCCTGCAGGCAGGAATATCCGACCCACTCAGTATCAAATTCAATCTTAAGGGCCTGGTTCGGACGGAGGGCAAGGCCGAGACCGACCACCGGAGGAAATTTCAACCTTGCATCCGCATCCTCCTTCGGATACCCCGTTATTGAATAATCCCCTTCGTAGTCAATATCAAAACCTGTCTTACAGTTCAGGCCTATGCTGTATCTGTCCGCCCTGTACAATAGCCCGAAAGAACATCCGTATCCTGTCCCGTCCACCTTTATTTTCGAAGGAGTAGCGGGAGGCAACAGATAATCCATCTCAAGTTTACTCGGATAAACATTCAAGGCCAATCCCGCAGAAAGTTTGGGGTTTATGCTGCAGGCCACGGCAGGGGAGATATTTATCGTCTGCATGTACGAATAATAGGGTACGGAATAAAACCAGTTCTGGATTGTGCTGTATTCCCACTCCATGCTCTGTCCGTAAGGAACGTTAACCCCCAGTCCCAATGTGAAGGGGCCTGACTTTCCGAAATCGGTAGAAAAATAGAAGCAAGGCAGATAACCCGTTACTGGTTTGGTTTCCGCGTCAAATGCCCCCTCATATTTCGTTGACGGGAAAAGGATGTGGGTTCCGAGAATAATCTGATATCCGTCAATCTGCGCCAGCCCCGCCGGGTTGTGAGTGACTGCCGATGCATCATCGGACATGGAAACAAACTTTCTGTTGATTTCCACGGCTGGAGTGCCAAAGATACTCTCGGATTTCATCCCCGATATCGGGCTCTCCGTCCTTGCATCCTCCCTCATGGCCGAAGGACACAGGGTGAAGATACTTGATTTCAATCAGCCATCCCTTTACTCAGAGGTTTTTACGGATGAGATAAGGAAGTTCCTTGAAGGTTTCTCGTACAGGGTATTTATTGAAGGCAAAAAGCCGACTTTCAGACAGGTCCTTGAACTCAAGGTTATTGAAAGGAAACTTGAAAAAAACAAGGTTGCTTTCTCCCGACGGCTGAGGAATTATATCCTGGAATTCGTGGAGAGAGAAAAAATAGACTGCGTGGGGTTCAAGCTGTGGGCAGGGGACGGTTTCAGGTGGTCCATGGAAGCCGGCAGGTATCTAAAAAAAAAGAATCCCGGGCTGAAGGTTCTGGGCGGAGGACCCCAGGTGGACATTTTCGGCCAGGAGATTTTCAGGGTCGGGGAATTTTTTGACGCCCTCTGCTACGGTGAGGGCGAGGAGACGATCAAACTTCTCGCAGGTTTCGTGAACGGCTCTGAACGATTGCCGGATATACCCAATGTAATATTCCGGAGGGAGGACGGTTCAATTGTAAAGACACCAAGGAAATTCGTAGAAGATCTTGATACGCTGCCGGTTCCGGTCTATACTCCTGACGTCTATCCCGGCATAGGCGAGAAACTCAGGATGCTTGTCATTGAGGAAAGCAGGGGATGCCCCAACAGCTGTCATTTCTGCATACATCCTGTCAAGAGCGGAAAGCGAAGGACCAAGTCGCCCGCGAGGATCGTGGAAGAAATAAGGGAATACGGAAGGAAATACGGGGTGAAACTTTTCAAGTACGCCGGTTCAAGCACCCCCGCGGATCTGATGGTGAACGTGGCGAAGGGGATAATTGCCGGGGGCCTCAATGTCAGGTACACAAGTTTCGGGCACATAAATGATTTTGACACGGACTTCAGGATATTGAAACAATCCGGCTGCGAATCCATATTCTTCGGACTGGAGTCCGCCGATGAAGAGATACTGAAGAAGGGTATGAATAAGAACATTGATATGGCAAAGGCAAGAAAGGTGCTGCAGGGATGCAAAGAGGCCGGTATCTTCACGGTTGTGAGCCTGATCTATCCATCTCCTTTTGAGACAGAGAAGACAAGGGAAAAAACGCTTGAATTCATGAAGGAGGTGAGGCCTGACTCGGTTCTTGTGCAGTTTCCCGGCATATACCCGGGCACCCAGTGGTTCAGGTCCCCCGAGAGATTCAACTTCACGCTTCATGACAGGGAGAGATATCCCCTGGAAATGATGACATACCAGATAAAGAACCTTTTTCCGCCCCGCTACTGGAAACCCCTTCCCTACACGATAAACGGCATGGCGTTCAGGGAGTTCGCGGGGGAAACAGAGAAATTTCAGAAAGACCTTCAGAGGGAGGGAATTGAGACATCCGTCTCGGACGAGGCCTACCTGCTTTACGGGTTCAGCGGTTTTTCTTCGCTGAACGAGTTCCTGAACCGGAACAGGTGTTTTTTCTATTCGGGGAACAGGAAGGAACTTGAGGCGGAAATTAAGAACATCAACAGGAAGGCGGTAAATCTAACCCCGTCATGATTGAAGAAATGCAGGGAGGAATTCGGGGCAGGCAGGAAAAGCGAGGCGTGGCAATGAAAAGGCGCAGGGTCGTAATAACAGGTGTCGGGGTGGTCTCTCCGAACGGCGTGGGCAAGGAGGATTTCTGGTATGCGCTCAAGACAGGAAGATGCGGGATAAGGAAAATAACTGCTTTTGACGCTTCGGAATTCCCGGTTCGCATTGCCGGAGAGGTCGTCGGTTTCATCCCCGGAGAGTACATGGATAAGAAAAAGGCGAAGCGGATGGCGAGGTTTTCCCAGTTTGCTGTCGCCTGTTCCAGAATGGCCATGGAGGATGCGGAACTGACAACCGGGATTTTGAAAAAGGAAAGCCCGGGCATTGTCATGGGCATCTCCAGCACCGATTTCAAGACGATGGAAGAGCAGTGCAGGATCCTGTATTCAAGGGGGCTTGAGAGAATAAATCCCACCTCTTCCTTCATCAGCGTTCCAAACGCGCCTTCCGGAGAGATTGCCGGCGCACTCGGGCTAAGTAGTTTCAACCTGACGGTTTCAACAGGATGCGCTTCCGGCCTGGATGCCGTGGGCAGCGGCTACCGGATGATAAAGAACGGTGAGTCCGGCATAGTCATTGCCGGGGGCTCTGATTGCCCCGTTACGCCCCTGATGCTTGCAACGCTGTGCGCCGCGGACATCATGTCAAAGAACGAGAATCCGGCAAAGGCAAGCAGGCCCTTTGACAGGATGAGGGACGGCGGCGTTCTTTCCGAGGGCGCTGCAGTGGTAATCCTTGAAGAGATGGATTCCGCGCTGATGAGGAATGCGTCCATTTACGCGGAGATCACCGGGTACGGACAGAGCATAGAGAGCAGGGAGGAAGCCGCAGGAACAGGTCTCAAGAGGGCAATATTGAAGTGTTTTGCCGACGCCGACGCAAATCCTGAGGAACTGAGCTACGTTTCCGCGCATGCGCCTTCGGACGTGCTCCTGGATCTGTGCGAAACCAGGGTGTTGAAGGATGTTTTCGGCCCGGCCATCTACAGGATACCCGTGAGTTCAATAAAGGGGCATACGGGCAATCCGTACTCGGCCGCCGGAGTCATGCAGATAATATCCGTTGTCATGGGCATGCGGGAGGATATAATAGTCCCGACGCTCAATTATGAATTCCCTGACCCCGAATGCGACCTTGACTGCGTTCCCAATTTCCCGCGGGTAAATCATATGAACACGGCACTGGTCAATTCACACGGATTCGGAGGGGCGAATTCATCGGTGCTTCTCAGGAGTTTTGAATGAACGTCACAACGGTAATCTTGATATTCACCCTGCTGTTTAACGCACTGATTATTTACCTTGTGCGCAAGAGCAATCCAAGGCGTGTATCCAACCGCATCTTTTCCTATCTCGGGATGAATATATGGATGTGGAATTTCTGTTTTCTGTTTATTATCAACGCGAATAACCCGGAAAACGCCGCGGTATGGATAAGGGCGGCATTCGTCGTGGGGAGTTTTGTCCCTCTGCACCTTCTGGCGCTTGTGTTGTCGGTTGGAGAAACAGAAACAGTCTTCCTGAAAAAGAAGAATTTCCTTCTCATGGGAGGGTTGACATCCGCATGTTTTGTCATAAGTTTTCTGCCGGGGTTTTTCACAAGCGTGACTCAACCAGGCAGAACCATGCAGCAGGTGCCGCACGCAACATACGGATGGCCCTTTTTCGTATACTTCATCCTTTTCCTGTCGGTCGGGTTTTATGCTCTCTCAACGCTGCTGAAGAAACTGCGGGCAAGAAAGGGGCTGCCGAGAGTGGAGACACAATATATACTTCTGGGATGTTCCTTCGGGCTGGTTTTTGTCACTTTCTGCAATTTCCTTTTCCCTGCCATTTTCAGAAGTTCCCTGCTTGTCCAGTTCAGCCCCGTGGGCGTGGTGATAATGAACGGTTTTATCGGATACGGGATAGCAAAGTACAAGATTCTGGACGTATCAATATTAATGCGGAAGGTTCTTTCATACTCTTTCGTCATCCTTTTTGTTTTCCTCCTTTACAGCATATCCCTGGGTTTTCTGAACTGGCTTCTATTTCCGCACCTGCCGTCAAATTCTCCTCTTCCGGAGACACTCGCTCTCCTGGTCGTAATCTTTGCTTTTGAACCGAGCCGCAGAAGGATAAATGATTTTGTCAGCCACAACATCTTCAAGATGGAGTACTCCCCGGAGAATCTTCTGGCAGGGCTGGAAAACGTGCTTTACACCATCGGCGATATGAAGATGTTTCTTGACAGGTGCCTCAGGATGGTTCTTGAAAGCGTCGGGATAATAAGCGGCAGGGTTTACTTCACAAGGCCGGGTGAAGAGAGACCATATTTTTCCATTTCGCAATCTCTTCAGGAATTGGAGAACTCCGGGGAGACGGTTTATCCGTCAAACGTGGCAAGAGTTCTGAGCATAAAACCTGTCCCGCTGATAAAAGGTGAGATTGAAAGAAGAATTCCGAACGAGGAGAACAGGGCAATCATTGACGAGATGGAAATGCTTGATGCCGAGATGGCCATTCCGTTGCTGAGCGAACAGAAATTATTCGGCATCCTGTGCTTCGGGGAGAAGATGTCAGGGAAGTTCTACACGCCCGAGGATGAAGAAGTTTTTGCGAGACTTTCCCGTTATCTTTCTCTGAAGGTGCAGAACTTCATGTTTTACGAACAGCTTGAAAAGGTGAGGATATATCAGGAATCCCTGCTTGAGAACCTGCCCATAGGGGTTGTCGGTACGGACGCCGGAGGGATGGTTACGGTGGTGAACAGGGAAGCCGAAAGGATAATCGGACTCGGGAAAGAACGGATTGAACGCAGGCATTTCAATGAAACGCTTCCGGAGGAAATAAGAAGGATTCTCGCTTACTCCATTGAAAAGAAGAAAAGCCTGATGCACATGGAGTTCAAAATGAAAAGGGGGGATGCCGAGATATTGCTGGATGCAAATTCCTCCCTGTTTTCGGACAGGCAGGGCAACCTTTCGGGCGCCCAGGTTATTTTTGCGGACGTTACCCATATAAACGAACTTGAAGAAGGCATAAAACGGGCCGAGAAATTTGCTTCTCTCGGAATCATGGCAGCCGGCATAGCTCACGAGATAAAGAATCCGCTGGTTTCCATACAAACTTTTGCACATTTGCTTCCAGAAAGATATAATGATAAAGAATTTCGGGAGATGTTTTCCTCGTTGACGATAAAAGAGGTGGCGAGGATAAACGAGCTGATTGAGCAGATACTTGTCTTTGCAAAGCCGAGGAGTGCGGTTTTTGCCGATGTGAACCTGATAGATATTTTGAAAACCACCGTTCTCCTTGTGTCTGCGCAATTCCCCGAAAAAGAGATAGAGATAAGGGAAGATTACTGTTCGGGCACCCTCAATCTCAAGGGGGATGAAGGCAAGTTGAAACAGGCCTTCTTGAATGTCTGTATCAACAGCGCCCAGTCGTTGAATGCAAAAGGAAGGATGGAGGTCAGTGTCAGCAGGGACGGCAATACTGCGAAGGTTGTAATAAAGGACAACGGATGCGGCATAAGGGAAGATGTCATAGGCAAGATATTTGAACCGTTTTTCACGACGAGGGAGAAAGGGACGGGTCTTGGTCTGTCAATAGTAACAAGGATACTTGATGAGCACAGGGGAAGCATAAAGGTGGAGAGCGAGGAAGGCAAGGGCACGTCGGTTTTCGTAGAACTGCCTCTCGGTAATGACGGGGAGCATCTGAATGAATTATATACTGATTATAACAGAAAATGAGACTGTCGCTCTTTCTCTGAAGGTCCTCCTGAAGGACGACTGCCTCGTGGAGGAAGTTCCGCCGGATCTGGCGCTCAAAGTCATTTCAGAAAGGAGACCATCGGTAATCTTGCTTGACTCGCAGTTGATGGGTTTTGATTCCACCGCACTCCTGGGAAAACTGCTTGCGCGGGACCCGTCTCTCACGATAGTGAAGCTGGTCTCGTCATTTGACAGAACGGCGATACAGTCTATTGAGTCCGGAGCATTTGACGTGATTGAAAAACCGTTTGACGCCGATCGCATGACCCACGTAGTCAAAAGGGCCATTGAAAGGGAAAAACTGCTGAAGGAGAACGAGATACTGAAGGCAAGATCCGAAACCGCAAAGACCGGGAGCGATATCCCCGATGACGTTAACAAGGAATCTTTCTTCCAGGAACTTTTCCAGACAATAGCGGAGAATTTTCCTGATACCGGGAAAACGAGCATGGAGGTCCTGAAGATACTGAAGAAGAGATTCTATTTTAATAAGATGCTCCTGCTCCTGCAGGATAAAGAACTTTTTTTCCCGGCGGCTTCTCTCGGCATGGGGGATATTTTTAACGAAGTGAAGATTTCACATGACCATCCTCTGATAGTATGGTTTCTCTCGAAAAACAGGATACTCAATCTCGTCGGTGAGAAGGACGTCCCTTTTGAATGCCGGAACTTCATGGACGTTCTGAACTGCCGGCTCGCCTTTCCCGTGAAAACGCTTAAAGGTGACCTTACGGGAGTCCTGCTGGCCGGCGACAAACTGACGGGGCTTGAGACGACCCTCGCGGAAATCTCTTTCCTGAGCGTGATAATTGATTATCTCAGCACGGTTTTTGACAACTCGTACCTGTACCGCGAAATCTCTTTCCGCAAGGATTATCAGGAAGCAATACTGCAGAATATTCCGACGGGGATAATAACGGTTGACAGGGATGGAAGGGTGATCATATTCAACTCTTGCGCGGAAGAGATATCCGGAATAAGATACGAGGAAGTGAAAGACAAGCCGGTGGAAAAAGCAGGTTCCCAGATAGCCGATTTCCTGAGAAGGACGCTAAAATCGGGAGAGACATTCAGCAGGATGGAAATCAACTACAAGCCCGGCAATGTCATACTCGAGCTCAGCACAAACCCGATAAAGGACGAGCGGGGGGATGTGACCGGGGCCGTTGCCGTCTTCCAGAACGTTACGTTTATCAGGGAAATTGAAAAGAGAGAAAAGGACACGGAGAGAAACCGATACTGGACATCCCTTGCATCGCGTCTGTCGCACGAACTCAAGAATCCGCTCGTGGCAATAAAGGCCTTTGCGCAGATGCTCCCTGAAAAATACAATGACGTGGAGTTCCGGACGAGCTTCTCCCGGGTTGTGCAGGAAGAGGTGCAGAGAATAAACGAAATTGTGGAGAAGATAAACAGGCTGGCTGATTCCATGGAGTTGAAAATGGAACAGGTTGAGATTGTCGGACTCTGCAGCGGACGGATACGCGATGTATTGAAGAACGGGGATGTCAATCTTAACTTTGCCGGAAGCGAAAAATTTGTCGTTCCTGCCGACGCCGAAAGGATAGGGGAGGCAATCGGTTACATCTTTGATTTCATCAATGAGGATGTCGCGGGAAAAGGAATCATTGACGTGTCTTTTGAAAGGAAGGAGCAAAATCTTGAAATCAGCATAGTTGAGAACGGAAACCGGATCAATTTCAATAATTCAGAGGATTTCTTTATCCCGTTCAATGCGGCCACAAACAGCTCTGTTTCAATAGGCGTTGTTCTTGCCCGGAAGATAATAGAGTCGCACGGCGGAAGTTTCCGATGCACGCTGTTGCCTTCCGCGAAAAATTTTGTCATCAGACTTCCTGCCGACAGGGAAAAGAACGGATAAAACCGCAGGTTATCAGGGAAAGGCGGCGTCTGTTCGAGAGGGCGGGGTTTGGTTTCCGGGCAGAATGAGAGTATAATACAGGCGGACTGGGGGGGCAAGACCATCCTGCCGTGAAATAAAGAAGTATCCGCTTGAATGCAAGCAGCGTGACAGAAGTGACAAAAATGGAAAAACAGAAAATTCTTGTGATTGACGACGAACACGGGATACGCGATTTATTCAGAGATGCGCTGCAAAACGAGGGTTATGAGATATCATTATCCCCGGATGGAAAGGAGGGGCTCGGCAAACTTGAAAACGGCAAATTTGATCTCGTATTGCTGGACATACAGATGCCGTTAATGGACGGGTTTGAAGTCCTGTCGGCCATAAGGAAAAGAGATAAGGAGATACCTGTCATAGTGGTAACGGGTTTGGGTACTGTTGAGAATGCCGTCAGGGCATTGAAACTGGGCGCTTCTGATTTTCTTGTCAAACCTCTTGTTCTTCAGGATATGCTGCTCACCGTGAAAAGGAACATGGAAACGAGGATGCTTTCAAAAGAGATTTCCAAACTGAAGATGATAGAAACAATCCTGGAGTTGAACCGTGTAATTGTCTCCCTGACAAGCCTGGATCTGCTGCTTGAGAGGGTTGTTTCAATCATGGATAACATCTTTCAGCCGGAGACAGCCGCTGTATATATCAACGGAGAGGACGAGGGTCTCTTTTTTCTGCGAAAGAACATTTCAAGAAACAATTTGAAGAAAAAAATCCCCGTGAGTTACAGGCATGAAGATGTGGAAGATATCTTCAGAAACAGGAAAGCCAGGGTTGAGAAAACGAAAGATTACAGTATTAAGGTCCCTCTTTTCGGCAAGGAGAGAAATATCGGTTTGATTGATATGGAATTTTCAGAAGGCAGGGATATAAGGGAAGAAGAGATCAAGTTCCTTGAAGTCTTTGCAATACAGGTGGGCATAGGCATAGAAAATGCAAATCTTTTTGACGTCGTGAAAGGATCGTATCTTAATTCAATAAGGTCCCTGGTCAATTCTCTTGAAGCGAAAGATTCATATACCAGGGGACATTCTGAACAGGTTGCCTATTATGCGTTCCTGATAGGCAGGCAGCTGCGGCTGTCGCCCCGTGAACTTGAGATCCTGAGGAATGCTTCCTACCTGCACGACCTCGGCAAGCTCGGAATAAGAGATGCGATTCTTCTCAAGCCGGGTCCGCTTGACGCCGACGAGATAGAAATTGTAAGGCAGCATCCCTCCATGACCGTGAAAATACTTGAACCGCTCGGGTTAAGGAAAGAGGAAATGGAGACATGCTTCTATCATCACGAAAGGGTCAATGGCAAGGGTTATCCGAAGGGTCTGAAGGGAGATGAAATTCCTCTATCCGCAAAAATTCTGTCCGTTGCCGATTCTTACAGCGCCATGATATCCGAGAGACCTTACAGGAAGGGCCTGACGAAGAAGGAGGCAATCGCTGAACTTGAAAAATGGACCGGGACTCAGTTTGACAGGGATGTCGTCAACGTTCTTGTGAAAATTCTCACGGAAAACGAAACCGGGGAGGTGATAGGTAATGAAGGAAATTGAGATAGGGAGAATTTCCCACTATTTCAACCACATCTCTGTGGCGGCAATGAGGATTGAGAAAGGCGAACTCAGGAAGGGTGACAAAGTGCATATAAAGGGACACAGCGATGACTTCGTGCAGGTCGTCGGGTCAATGCAGATTGAGCATGACAGCATAGATGTTGCAAAATCCGGGGATGACATAGGATTCATAGTTGACCGGAAAGTGCACGAGGGAGATGTTGTTTACAAGGTGGTTGAAGAATAGGCGTTTAGAGGATAAAGAAAGCAAAATCAAAGCCCTTCACTATGAGGGCATGGCGAATGGAGAGTTCAGGATAAAGGAGAGGAATATGGTTAAGTTCATGCGGTTTTTTTCCAACGATATGGGCATAGACCTTGGAACGGCGAATACCTGTGTGTTCGTCAGCGGCAAGGGGGTTGTTCTCATGGAGCCGTCCATAGTCACGATAAACAAGACCACGAAAGAAGTTGTGGCTGTGGGGAACGAGGCAAAGAGGATGCTGGGTAAGACGCCGACCAACATTGTCGCGATGAAGCCCATGAAAGACGGAGTTATTGCTGATTTTGAGGCATGCGGCTCCATGCTTAAATATTTCATTGAACAGGCCAAGAATCCGAAGCACCGCTTTGTGCTGCCTCCCAGGATAGTCATCGCGGTTCCTTCAGGCATAACAAGCGTTGAGAGAAGGGCCGTGAAGGAGACAGCCCTCAAGGCCGGGGCAAGAGTGGTGTATCTTGTTGAGGAGCCCATGGCTGCGGCCATAGGCGTGGAGATGCCTGTCTCCGAGCCGTGCGGAAGTTTCATACTTGACATAGGGGGTGGAACCACAGAGATGGCCGTTATTTCTCTGGGTGGCATTGTCCTGACAAAAAGTTTGAGAGTGGCGGGAAATGAGATGGATGAGGCGATTATTGATTACATGAAAAAGAAATACAACCTGCTCATAGGAGAGAAGACAGCCGAGGAGATCAAGATCAGGATAGGTTCGGCTTTCCCTCTTGATGAAGAACTGACGGTGGAGGTAAACGGCAGGAGTCTTGTAGAGGGTCTTCCGAAAATGATAAAGATAAATTCCGAAGAAATAAGAGAAGCGCTGAAAGATACGCTTTCGCAGATATCCAATGCAATAAGAGACATTCTTGAAGAGACTCCTCCGGAGTTATCAAGCGACCTTATAGAAAAAGGGGTTACAATCGCCGGAGGCGGGGCACTGTTGAAAGGGATTGACAGACTCATTTCCCACGAAACGAAACTGCCTGTTATTGTTGCCGATGACCCCCTGAAGGCGGTTGTAAGGGGAACCGGCAGGATGCTTGAGGAAGCGCAGTATTTCAAACAGTTCCCGCAGGAGTGATAAAAAAGACAGCATATAGCGTATGGCTAATGGCAAATAGCATATAGTGAATGGCGAATAGAAAAAAAACAAAAGCGGCGTGCAGCGGATATCGTAGAGCGTATAGAAAAACCTAAAAGCTTCAACTATACGCTAAACGCTTTACGTTACACGCTAAGTTTTTTACTGTACGCCAAACGCTATACGCTGGATTTCAAAATAAATGACATGTTATGGCGTTTTAGAAGGGAGATTATATTCATTCTGGGGCTGGTGCTTTCCTTACTTGTCATCAATAGAAGCTATGTAAGGAAGTACGGGTCTGCTGGAGATATCCGGTATGCTGAAGGGGAAAAGGTCAGTTATGAGGAACTGGCTGCAGAGAATGTGCGGTTGAGAGAAATCCTGGACATCAAATCGGAAAACCGGACTCTCAGGAAATTTACCGTGTGCGAAGTAACTTCCATCAAACCTTCTGTTTTCCCCGCAGAAATCACCATAAACAAGGGTTTCCGTGAAGGCCTGAGAGAGAATATGGCGGTTCTTTCCAGGGACATGTTCCTCATAGGCAGGGTGGTGCGTGCCGGGGATAACGCATCTTCTGTAATGACCATCTTTAACGCAAAATCCAGAATCAGCGTCATCGTGGACAGTACAAGGGAAATAGGAGTACTGGAGGGCGGAAGCATCCCCTTCCTTTTTCTCAGATATATCCCGGTTGACAGCCTCGTGAAGGAAGGCGACAGAATTCTGACGTCAGGGTACAGCGATTTTTATCCGAAGGGCATAGGGATAGGCGAGGTGGCAGGAGTGGAGAAGGTTCCCGATACGCTCTTCCTGAAGATTTCCATAAAACCGTACGGCTGTTTTTCCGGATTGGATGAGGTGCTTGCAGGTGAGTAAAAAACTGATAAGATTGGGCGAGCAGTTCCTGATTGTAAGCGGATTGCAGTTGTGTGTGCTGAATTACATGAAAACCGCGATTGTGCCCTCCTTTTTTGTCGTGTGGCTTCTTATCCTTGCATGGGAAGGAAACACCGAGGTGGCGCTTGTTATGGCTTTTGTTACAGGGATTATCTATGACATCATGTCAAGAAACCTGCTCGGAACCACCAGCGTTCTATTCCTGACCCTGGTGTATGCAAACTGTTTTCTGAAACCCGGGAGCCTGGCGGGCAGGTTTGTTGGGATATTTTTCTTCAGCGCACTCTATTTCCTCGTTTTCCTGTTTGAATACGGACAGGGATTTATGTGGGGAGGGCTGGCAATACTGAAATATTCGCTCCTGTTCGCCCTGTACAACTCACTGGTCTATGGTGTCATTGAACTGGGAATGATAAAGTTAAGATGGAAAAGGAAAGATTATTTGTTAGGCTGACCAGGATTGCGTTCGCCTTGATCATAGCAAGGTGTTTCTACCTGCAGGTCGTAAGATATCCCTATTACAGGAACCTGTCAAACAAAAACTGCATAAGGACGGTGGATACGGGCACTCCCAGAGGCGTCATATACGACAGGAACATGAGGTTCCTTGCGAAGGATGCGCCTACCCTGCATCTCGTTTTCGTGCCCTACGACCTTGAATCCCCGGAAAGGGAAGCAGAAATCCTGTCGGGGATTATCTCCCTGGACAGGTATGAAATACTCAAAAAATTCAGGAGGAGATACACAAATCCTTTTGACAGGGTTTTTCTGAAAAGGAAACTCACCCAGGAAGAAGTGTCTCTCATAGAGGAAAGGGCACCTGACCTGCCGGGAGTCTTCGTGCAGGAAGGGCTTGTAAGAGATTACCTGCTGGGAAGGGAGGCCTGCCATCTTCTTGGTTACACCGGTGAGGTAACGGACGAGCAGTTGAGTGTCTTCAGGGACAGGGGTTACAAGATGGGGGATACCATCGGCCAGGACGGCATAGAAAAAACCTACGATGAGTATCTCAGGGGCATCCCCGGGGGTATGCAGGTGGAGGTTGATGCACTCGGGCATCACAGGAATATACTGGGCAGGAGGACATCAGTTCCTGGCAATAACCTTGTCCTCACAATCGACCAGACGATCCAGGACATATCCTATGAAGAAATGGGCGGCAGAAGGGGATGTGTTATCGCAATGGATCCGAGGAACGGACAGGTCCTTACGCTTGTCAGCATACCTGGTTTTGACCCGGACAACCTTCATTCCTTTCTGGATGATGAAGGACACCCTTTTCTCAACAGGGCGATAAAAGGCATGTATTCTCCCGGGTCGGTTTTCAAGATTGTTACCGAAACCGCGGCACTGGAGACGGGTACCATGGGGGAATACGACCGTGTCGAATGCACGGGGGAGATTGAGATTGCGGACCGGGTTTTTCACTGCTGGAAGGAGGAGGGGCACGGCTGGGTGGACATAGACCTTGCCCTGCCGTATTCCTGCAACGTGTTTTTCGGGGTCACAGGGGTAAAGGTCGGGGTGGCGAAGATGCTTGAATTCGCCGCCCTCTATGACCTGGGAGCGTTGACAGGGATTGACCTGCCCGGTGAAAAGTCGGGTTATCTTCCGGGGAGGTATGAAACCGACCCGTTGAACCTTTCAATAGGGCAGGGCCCCCTGCTGGTTACCCCGGTTCAACTGGTATCTCTCATATCCACCGTTGCCAACGGCGGCAATATCTGGAAGCCCTACATAGTGAAGGAGATCCTCTCTCCCGACGGTAAGAAGGTGAAGGAATTTGCTCCCGAACTCAAGAAACCGGTATACATAAGTTCCGAGACCATTGAGATATTGAAGAAGGGGCTGAGGAATGTGGTTCTATTCGGCACGGGCGGACAGGCAAGGGTGGAAGGGGTGGAGATTGCCGGCAAGACAGGGACCGTCCAGAGGGCCCAGAGGGAGCTTGAACTCACGACACACGGTCTTTTCGTCTGCTATGCGCCGGCCGACAATCCGCAGATATCCCTGGTTGTATTTCTGGATACCGGGGCAAGTCCGCAGGCAGCGGCAATTGCGGGCAGGATTCTGAAAAGGGTTCTCGTTCCGGAAGAGAAGACAGGTGAAGCGGACAGCAATGAGGAGGAAGAAACGGAAAATGTTCAGGTATTTTAAAAGCAAGTTCGGGGATAACATGCTGTTTTTCTGGACATACCTGCTCATATTCATAGGGCTCCTTCTTCTTTTCAGCGCTTCAAAGGGCGTTTTCATGAGAGAAGGATTTTTCCTCAAGCAGTGTGTGTGGCTGGTCGCGTCAACCATCGTGGCAATATTCATAAAAAAAGTTGACTACAGGGATTTCCAGAAAATCGCCCCGCTGCTCTACCTGATAATACTTCCCCTGCTTCTCGCCGTGCTCTTTTTCGGGAAGGTGGGAGGCGCTTCAAGATGGATAAGACTCGGCCTGTTCAATTTCCAGCCGTCGGAATTTGCAAAACTTATAGTGATAGTAACGCTTTCCGCATATCTTGCCGAGAAGGACGTTAAGAGATTCCCCGTTTTTCTTGTAAGTATAATTATCAGCGGGATACCTTTTCTGCTTGTTCTCAAGCAGCCGAACCTTGGAACGGCATTCATATTCATTGTCATCTTTTTTGCCATTCTTTATCAGGCGGGTGCCAGCAGACTGCAAATGGTGTTTCTCTTCTGCATGGGGATATTTTCAAGTCCGATTCTGTGGTTTGTCATGAGACCTTATCAGAGGGAAAGGATACTCACCTTCATAAATCCCATGCGGGACCCTCTGGGGAAGGGCTATAACCTCATACAGTCCATCATAACAATCGGTTCAGGCGGTTTCTGGGGCAAGGGATTCCTGAGGGGAACACAGACAAAACTTGCCTTTCTCCCCGAGTACCACACGGATTTTGTTTTCTGCATACTTGCGGAAGAACTGGGATTTTTCGGAGTGATAATTCTATTTTCCATCTATTTCATGTTTTTCAAAGCCGTGGCAGAGACCATTTCTTTTACAAGCGACAGGTTTGCCAGGTTGATGGCAACCGGTATTCTGGTCGTTTTCATCTCGCAGGCCGTGATAAACATAAGTATGACGATGGGGCTTTTCCCGGTGGTGGGCATTCCACTTCCCTTCATAAGTTACGGAGGTTCTTCCCTGATGATTTCTCTCATCTCGGTTATCCTTGTTGGAAACATTAGAGAGAATTCCCTCATGTTCTGAGACAAAATGGAAATGCAGATAGAGAAACTCCTGCCGCATGTACAGGTTCCTTCGCGTTACACGGGAAGAGAAATAAACGCCTATCGCAAGCCGTTGGCTGCTGCCAGCGTGAAGATTGCCCTGTGCTATCCGGATATCTATGAGGTCGGTATGTCCTCGCTGGGCGTCAGGATACTCTACGGATTGCTGAACGAAACAGGAGACGTTGTCTGCGACAGGGTGTTCTGCCCGGGAACGGACATGGAGATGCTGTTGAGGGAAAAGGGGATTCCCCTTTTTGCCCTTGAATCAAGAGAGCCGGTAAGGAATTTTGACCTGCTTGGATTCAGCGTCTCCTCGGAACTCAACTATACAAACATTCTGAACGTGCTTGACCTTTCCGGGATACCCCTCCTCAGTTCCGAAAGAAAAGAAGGCGACCCTGTTGTAATCGCAGGCGGGAATTGCATCTTCAACTTTGCACCCCTCGCGGCTTTTATTGACTGCTTTGTGGTTGGCGAAGGGGAAGAGGTCATCCTTGAGATTGCGGCTTTGTTGAAGGAGAAGAAGGGCAGAAAGAGGGACGAGGTCCTTTCCGGAATGGCAGGAATAGAGGGTGTATACGTGCCTGCTTTTCCCCCGGAGATTGTGAAAAAGAGAGTCGTCAGGGATTTTGACAGTTCCTTTTTCCCCGTGAGGTGGCTGGTTCCCCTTACGGAGATTATCCACGACCGGATATCCCTTGAGATAATGCGCGGTTGCGGACAGGGTTGTTTCTTCTGCCAGGCAGGAAGCTGCTGGAGACCCGTGAGAACAAGGAGTGCCGGAAGGATTGAAGAGATGGCAAAGCAGGCATACAGCAATACCGGCTACGAGGAATTCTCGCTCCTTTCGTTTTCTTCCGGCGACCATCCGGAAATAGAGCGGATTGTTGAAAAACTCCTCAGGGAATTTGCCGGCAGAAGAGTGATGCTGTCGTTCCCATCGGTCAGAATAGACACCTTTTCCTTTGAGCTGGCCACCAGGATGAAAGAAATAAAGAAGACAGCGCTGACGTTCGCCCCTGAGACGGGTGAATCCCTGCGGCTGACCGTGGGCAAGAATATAAAGGACGGCGAACTGTCGGAACTTGCCCGGAAGGCGCGCAACGGAGGGTGGAAACAGATAAAGCTCTACTTCATGCTCGGCCTGCCCGGGGAGAAGGATGCCGATATCTCAGACATCGCAAATCTCATAAACGAACTTTCCGGCATACTCTCAATAAAGGCGGCTTTCAACACCTTCATCCCCAGGCCGCACACGGTTTTTGAAAGGCAGGGATTCATAACCGAAGAAGAATACCTCCACAAGAAACGGCTTCTTGTTGAACAGGTCCGGAGAAACAGGCATATAAGACTTACATTCCATCCGTACCGTATGAGCTGTGCCGAGGCCTTTCTCGGAAGGGGCGATGAAAACCTGGCAGGTGTTCTCAGGAAAGTGTGGGAGAGAGGCGGCAGGATGGAAAACTGGGGGGAGTATTTCAATTTCTCGCTGTGGGAAGAAAGCTTCAGGGATGAAGGGATTGATATGGCGGAGTATCTTGCCGGTCTGAAACGGGAAACCCTTCCCTGGCATAAGATCAGGATTCAATGAAATCCCTGTGCAGCGCCTTCAGCGCTCTGACCCCGTCGGATTTTCTGACCACGCACGAGATTTTTATTTCCGACGTGCTTATCATCTCAATATTGATATTTTCTTTTGCCAGCACATTGAACATCCTTCCCGCGACTCCAGGATGGTTCATCATGCCGATGCCTATGATTGAAACCTTGGCGATCTCTCTGTCGCAGATCACGTTCTCTGCCGCAAGTTCCTTTCCGATATCCTTTGTGATCCCGAAGGTTTTTTCCGCGTCCGCGATGTTCACGGTGAACGAAATATCCGCATAGTTCTCCTTGCTCACGTTCTGCACGATGACATCCACATTTATATGTTCTTTCCCGAGCGCCGCGAATATCCTTGAAGAAATCCCGGGCCTGTCAGGCACCCTGAAGATGGTTATCTTTGCCTGTTTTTCATCCAGGGATACCGCTGAGACATCAGCCCCCTCTTTTAACTCTATTTCCTTCACCATGGTTCCTTCTCCTTTCCCGAAGGTTGATCTGACCGAAAAAGGGACGTTGTACCGCTTGGCAAATTCAACCGCCCGGGAGAGCATGACCTTTGCGCCCGTAGACGCCATTTCCAGCATCTCCTCGTACGAGATTGCATGTATCGACTTAGCGGCTGGCACGAGATTCGGGTCGGCCGTGAAAACTCCGTCAACGTCCGTATAAATCTCGCAGGCATCCGCCCTGACTGCCGCGGCGATCGCTATTGCCGTCAGGTCGGACCCGCCTCTGCCCAAAGTTGTTATTGCACTCTCCGGGCTGATGCCCTGGAACCCTGCTATGACGACAATGTTCCCTTTTTCCACCTCGGTCATTATCCTGGCCGGCTCAATGGTCTGAATGCGGGCCTTCGTATGCACGCTGTCGGTTTTTATGCCTGCAAAGTATCCGGGGAAGCCTTCCGCCGCTTCTCCCAGGTTTTCAATGGCCATGCAGAGAAGCGCAACAGATACCATCTCTCCGGTTGAGAGCAGTATATCCATCTCCTTCTCGGGAGGAGAGGGGTTGATCTCCCTTGCGAGGTCTATGAGGTTATCGGTTGTTTTCCCCATCGCCGAGACAACGACAATAATCCTGTTCCCCTTCCTTTTCTCCGCGACGACTTTTTCCGCGATGAGTTGTATCTTCTCGGTCGTGGCAACCGAACTTCCCCCGTATTTCTGCACAATCAAGGCCATTGTATCTCCTTGTTCCGCTCTTTCATGGTGATGAACCATGAATTTTCTGAAGAATAATTATACTATTTAATAGACGGGCAGGCAAAAAATCAATGGTTCAGGAGAGCCTGTGCGCACGTCTTTTTCTTATGTTGCTGACCGCAAGAGAGATGGTCATAATCGCCATCAGAAAAAGGCCATTGCTCACCTGAGGAAGGATATTGTTTACATGACGCACACTCTGCCAGGTGTGCAGGATAAACACGGCCTTCGCTATCAGTGCCAGACTGATTACAGTCCACAGAATAATGACCGGCTTCCGTTTATCTCTGATGCTGCGGGCGAAAAAGCAGATTGCCGCCGCCCAGAATAACCATGAGAGCCGCTGCCATTTATCCAGGGAGCAGAAGTAGGAAATAAAACCGGTGAAGGGTTCAAAGAAATAACCTCCGGGATAATGTCTCTGCCGGTATCCTATAACGGTGAAACGTCCGGTTTCTCTTCTCCGCAGGGCATCAATAATGACTTTTTTCCGCGAAGGGTTGTCCATCCCGGCCCATCCCACAACCTTGAAACCCGTCCATGCGTTGCAAAAAGGCTGCCAGCCGTGCCAGTTGCTGCCGCTCACCATCAACAGCCCTTCTTTCCTGCAGAGACCGATTATCTCTTGCCGCCATTCCGGGGTGAGGGGAACCGAAGAGTTTCCCTCAATCTCAAAACCGTCCACGCCTGCTTCAGAAAGGTCGCCTGTGGAGAACGTTGATTTTTTTTCCGCCCAGTAGTGCGGAACAATGACCGCTCCGTTCCGGAGGTGCACGGCCCTTACCAGCCCTGATAGATCCCCGTACATGCTCTTATCCACATCTTCCGTAATACCCAGCAGGTTAAGATGCACCCCCTTGAAACTGACCTCCTCTCCCGTAATCGCCACAGCGTCTACAGAATCCCTCCGGATAATCTCTTCCTGCTCAGGTACAGCGTCACCGATACTGTCATGCTCGGTAATAGCCCAGCCGCCGAAACCGGAGTCAAGATGCCAGGAGACGCTCTTCCCGGGACTTGCAATACCGTCGTGAGAATATATGGTGTGGGAATGCAGGTCAAGAAAGACCTCATCCGGGTTCTTTGATTTCAGACGGTATTGGGGCAGGGGGAAAAATATGCACCAGGCAACAAGAAGCAGAAAGGAAAGAACGGTAACCACTATGCCCCGGAGCAGACGCGCGGTTTTCCCGGGGAACGAACCCCTCAATCTGAGCAGTCCGAAAAGGAGCCATCCTGCTGAAAACCATATGAGCCATGACAGGATCTGTGTTTTCGGCGAGGCGAGATTTGAGAAGTAGAAAGGAAAATCAAGAAACGGGGCGAAAATCCGGGCAGAGGCAGGTACGACAAGTTCAACATCCGTCGCAACAATGCCGGTTTCAACGTTTATCAAACTGCGCGGAATCCGGGGAAGAAGAAAAAGAACGAGAATCCCGGCGATTGCGGCAAGCAACCGGAAGACTCTCTTCCTGTTCCTGAAATCTATCCGCGGCAACCGGATTTCCTTTTTTTCAAAGGCAGCTCTTATCGGGATGAAGAATATGAGCGCTATGGCAAAGCCGGCGATACCGTCAAGGGGGAAATGCGCTCCCATGTAGCAGCGTGCCATTCCGGACAGTATCCCTGTTACCCATAAGGGTACGCGCCATCCGGGCATCAGCCACGCAAGGAAGAGAACCCCGGTGAATACGGTCTGGCTGTGCCCTGAAGGAAAGGAGTTGTTTCTGAGCGCAGGCCCGATTATGTTGACGGAAGTTCCTTCTCCGAAATATTTGAGCGGACGCGGGAATGGGAAAATTTCTTTCAGGAAATGCACCGCGATGCCGCCTGCGAGCAGTGTCAGCAGGAATACTGCAAGGTATCTCCAGAACTCTTTTCTCTTCCTGAACCATGTCAGGAGAACAACCGCGGGGACCAGTATGTAACTTGAACCGAGCCAGCTGAAGAAGACCAGTATCCCGTCAGCAATCCTGTTTTTCTTTGCCAGTCCGTTGATGAGGAAGAATCCTCTCTCGTTCCATCTCATGGAATCCTTCCTGAAACTTCTCGGTTGAAAAGGCAGCGACTGGAGCATCACGGCAGGGGTCTTTTGCGTATCAAGTCCGTAGCACCTGTATATATGGAAACTTTTCGCGTACTTCCCGCGATAGTAAACCGGAACCATCTCTTTCTCCCCGATGTTCTTGAAAACATAAAGTTTTCCCGGGGACGTTTTGAAATGGTCGTCGCAGAAGAAGATACCGTTCCTGCCCGCAAGTTTCACGGGAAGGTTTTCCGGATACTGCCAGAAATCGTAGGGGTCAACCCTCCTGCTGAGACTGTACACCTGTATTTCAGGTTTCAGGTAGAAAGCGAGCTGGCTGGCTATGAAAAAAGTGTTGGTGAACACGAAGAAATCCGCATCCTTTTCAGCGTTTCTTATCTCCTTTATGCGTCCGGCAAGTTCTTTCCAGCCCAGAAGATCGTTTGTAACATCATCCTTTGCCGGAACCGGGAAAATCTTGAAGACCGCCTGCGACAGGACGGCGATGGTCAGCAGACAGCTGAGAGCGAGCGAAAAGACGAAAAGGTAACGCAGTGCTTTCCTGCGCATATCTCCCATGAAGCCGGAAACGAGTTTCCCGAGCACGGGGAGCAGCACGAGGTATCCGGCGGCAGGCCAGTATGGCAGAACCTTGTTTGCCAGTCCGGAATAACCAAATGTCAGGATTATCGGTAAAGAAAAAGAGAGGAAAAGAACGGATATTTCATTCCCTCTTATTGACATGAAAATTGTATATATCAGAGCGTAAATCAGAAAAAAGAATATCAGCGGTGAGAGAACCCCTGCCTGCGCCCCGAAATTTCTTAAAAACATCTGAGGCCGGAAAAATGCTTTTTCGCCCAGTCCCCGTGCCATCTGGAAGGTGAATGAAGCCCAGTAATTCTCATAATTCCAGATGATGACCGGAAGGAACATCAGCAGACTGACAAGGAGCGCAATGTAGAATTCCTTCTTCCTGAACCATATCCGCATGGAGGGGACAGATGCAGCGAAAAGAAAAACGGCAGGATACAGGAAAAAAGCCGTATATTTTGTCATCATAGCAAGTCCCATCACCATGCCGGCATAATACCAGAGATACGCCCTGCCGGTTTCGTGCAGCCGCCACAGAATAAGGAAGGCGAGAAGGTAGAAGAAGCAGAATATTGTCTCCGGCACCGCGCTTATGCCCACGGCCGAAAAGATGGGTATGCAATTGAATATGACCGCAGTCCAGTATCCTGCCGCGGCGCTGTGCAGTTTCCTGCCCAGAACGAAAAGAAGCATGGCCGTTCCGATGCCTGAAAGTATCGCCGGAACCCTGACGGCAATCGGGGACCTGCCCATCAGCGTTATGAAGATTTTTATGAGGTATCCAATCAACGGAGGGTGGTCGTAGTATGACAGCGCCGGGTTGACCGTGTATTCAACGTAATGCGATTCGTCAACTCCCAGTCCCAGCGTCCATGCGAGCCATATCCTCACCAGAGTTGTAAGGAGCAGAAGCAGCAAGAAATATCGCAGGTATTTTTTCTCTTCCATCACCGTTAAATCAAAAAGCCCTATCCGTCATCTTGTCCCTGAAAACCTGTCCCCGGTTCTTATCCTGCACCCCCTCAGAAACTCTGCTGCAGGCATCCTTCTCTTGCCTTCCACCTGCACTTCTTCTATCTTCAGGACCCCTTTGAGGCAGGCAACGTATATGGAATCATTGTCCTGCCCGGTGCCTATCACCGTTCCGGGTTCGCCGGAGATTCCGTAACCGTCAACAGGTTCTGAACGGAAGATTTTGAAGTATCTGCCGTCCAGGTACGTGTACGCGCCAGGCCATTCTTTTGTCCCCCGTATGAGGTTATGAATCTCCGCGACAGGTCTGTCCCAGCGGATAAGCCCGTCTTCCTTGGCAAGTTTCCTTGCATATGTCGGGGTGCCCCTCTGAGGTGAAGGTTTAATCCCTTCCCTGAACTTTTTCATGCTGTCCAGCAGGATTTCGGGCGCCATCCTGGAAAGTCTTTCCCTCAGGGAGAATATATCGTCTTTTTCATCAATGACAATCTTCTTCTGCGTCATTATATGGCCTGCATCCATGATGTCATGCATCACCATCACGGTCAATCCCGTCTCTTTTTCCCCGTTAATAAGCGCCCATTCCATGGGTGCCGCTCCCCTGTATTGCGGCAGGAGAGACGGGTGCACGTTGATTGCCGCAAGAGAGGGTATTTCAAGTATGGAAGACGGAAGAATCCTGCCGTATGAAATCAATACGATAAATTCAGGGCGGACGCTCCTGAGCGTACCTTTGAAATCTTTATCGGACAGGGATTCCGGCTGGAAGACCGGAACATTATTTCTTATCGCCCATTCCTTTATGTCCGTGCAGGATACTTTCAATCCGCGGCCCCTTGGCCTGTCAGGAGCCGTAACGACTCCAAGCAGATTGCACCTTTTTTTCAGTTCCTCAAGCGAGGGTATGCCGAAGGCATTGCTTCCGAAGTATATTATGCCGTTCATTTCTGGAATACGAGGGCGCCTGCCGAGACAATCCCTGCGTCAACGCCGAGTCCCGCAGGAACCACGCGCACTCTTTCCGCAAGAATCTTCATCGCGCGCTTTTTGATCTCGGATTCTATGGTTTCAAACATGATTTCAGCCCTCTGTGATATGCCGCCGCCTATGATTATCAGTTCAGGGTTGAGAAGGTTCACCAGACCCGCAAACAATGCACCCAGGCATACTCCGACGTCTATCCATATTTCCGTGGCGACCTTATCGCCTTTCTTATACGCATCAGATATTGTCCTGGGGGTGATATCCTCCAGTTTGCCGTTCACAAGTTCAAATATTGCTGTCTTCCTGCCGCTTTTTATCGCGTTTACCGCACGCTCCACTATGTAATCCCTGCCTACGAACCTTTCCACGCATCCGTAACTTCCGCACTTGCACTGAGGTCCTCTGTAGTCAATGCTCATGTGACCTATCTCAACAGCCGAATACTTCCCTCCCCTCATCAGTTTGCCGTCCTTCACAATCCCGCCTCCAACGCCCGTACCGAGAGTTATGCAGATGACAGTGGAGCATCCCCTGCCCGCGCCGTACAGGAACTCGCCCCAGGCTATCGTGTTCACGTCGTTTTCCACAACAACAGGCAGCCGGTACCTTTCGCTGAATATCTTCTGCAGCGGCAGGTTGTCCCATCCCGGTATGTTCGGGGCTGAGAAGACAACGCCCGTGTCGTCAACAACGCCGGGCGTCCCTATCCCTATCCCGGCTATCTCTCCCTCACAGCCCTCTATGGCGAAATCAACGGCTTTTTCCATCTGTTTCAGGATAACATCCCTGCTGTTTTTCTCGGCGAGTGTCGGGAACTGCTCCTTTTTCAGGATATTTCCCTTTTCATCCGTAAGCCCGGCCTTTATGTAGGTGCCGCCCAGATCAATACCAGCCGCTTTTTTCATCCTCCTCCCCTTTCAAAAGCAAAATGAAGAATTGGCGAACGACTTACGGAAGCACAGAAAGAAAACTCGGGTTTGGTAAAGAGGGGAAGCCGCAACTGACTGCCTTTTCTGCCCGCTCTTTTTCTTGAAGGGAATTGCGGAGGGGCGCTCCCCTTTGCCAAACACTTAAGTTTTCTCTGTGCTGAAGTATCGGAGTGAGCCGATTACCTGCAATTGCTTTTGTTCTCTCTCACTTCTTTCCGAAAGGCAGTTTGAATCCCTTCTTCTTCGGCGCTTCCGACTTCTCCTCCTTTTTCTGCTCCACAGGCGCGATAGCCTCGGCAGGAACCGCAGGCGCTGCCTCCTGTGGCGGCAGTGCCGCTGGTTCAGCAGGATATTCCCCGTACTTTTTCACAAGTTCCATTACCAGGCAGTACTGTTGAAAACTGACATTCTTGGGTACGGAATGGTCGGAATGGTATATGTAGCCGCCGCCGCTCTTTGCAGCGACAAGTTTTCTCTTTATCTCCTCCTCTATTTTGGAAGGGTCTTCATCGGCCATCAGCCGCACGTCTATCCCTCCCATGAACGAAAGGCTGTCTCCATACTTGGCCTTGAGGTTGATGAGGTCCATCCCTGCCTTGACCTCAAGGGGCTGCAGGCAGTCAAGGCCGGCATCAATGAGCACGGGCACAAGTTCGGAGACGTTTCCGCAACTGTGAAGCATAGTTCTCATCCCCTTTGAATGGAAATATGCATACAGCAGCCGGTCAGCGTCGTAGTGGGTCTTCTTATAGGCATCCGGCGAGAAAAGAAGGCCGTTCTTGTATCCCATGTCGTTGAAAAGGAAAGCGCCGTCAAACCTGAAACCGTTCATGAGCATGAGTTCCGCCATTATGATAATGTTCTCCGCCAGGGTCGTCACCATCTCTTTTACCCAGTCAGGGTCTTCCAGAATGGTGGTGAGCAACTGCTCGGAACGCAAGTATTGCTGTAAGCCGTCGTAGCCGCAGGCCGCTGAAAAGCATACGAACTTTCCATCTTCCTGCGCCGTCTTGTTGTTTGCAAGACCTGTCGCCCAGTCAACCCTCGTGAAGTCCGGCTTCATGCGTTTCTTGATCTCCTTCCAGTCTTCCTTTGTTTTTACCGGCCAGTCTATAACCTCTGGAGTCGTGGAATAATCCCTGTGGTTCTTTCTTTTTCCGCCCTGCGGTGTTGTTGCGATTATATATTCATCGTTTCTTTCCAGCACCTTCACGGGAAACCTCGGCGTCAGGTCGGCTCCGAAGTATTCAAATTCGTATCCGAAATATTCCTTCGGTGTCATGTCTTCCGGCAATCCTTCCCTGTGCCACCTCTGCACTGTTGACGGCCATGGAGAATCCTCTATGGGAATCCTGTCAGCAATCTCATGATTAAGCACCTTCAAAACTCTTTCTCTGCTTGTCATTTTTGTTCCTCCCTTTCAACCCGGATATTCTGATCTTCCTCCCGCCGTTCCGTATGGAAAGTCTTACAAAAATTGTTTTTGCAGGCAGAATGTCCCGTATCCTGTCAGCCCATTCCACGAGGACAAGTCCCCTGCCAAGATACTCGTCCCATCCTATGGTTTCCATTTCTATTTTACACCTTAACCTGTAAAGGTCAAAATGAAATACGGGAATTTTCCCGTCATACTCGTTTATCAATACAAATGAGGGGCTTACCGCTTCTTTCCCGGTCAGCCTGCGGACTATGCCTTTGATCATGGTGGTCTTGCCGCTTCCCAGTTCGCCGATAAAACCTATGACGTCGCCCTTCTTGACCACATCCGCAATTCTTGCACCAAGTTTTATTGTTTCCCCGGGTTTTTTTGTGAGAAAGACCATGGGGACATTTTACTTTTTTTTGAAAAAAGGGTAAAATATAAACGGCCTGCTCTGTGCGTGAAGATAAAATACCCTTGAGCCAACACTATTAGCAAGGGAACCAAGTCCTGATGGGGCCGACAGGTTCGCCCTGAGCGAAAAGCCGAAGCCATCAGGGGCGGTACCCAAATTAACTTGAGGGTCTCAAAGGGTAACATCCTTGCGGCGGGGCGGGCTATCATTTATTCACAAGCAAAACAATGAATAACGAGAAGCAGAAAAGAGAGTTGTCTGCCGGCGTTCTGGAGCAACTCTATTGGAAGAATCAATATTCATTATCACAGATTGCAAAGGAATATGGAATAAATACGGCTTCGGTCTTAAAAAGAATGAAAAAACACGGGATAAAACGGCGTTCTTTGTCCGAGAGCGGATATTTATTCCACGGTGATAAACCTGTATTCAAGATAAAGAAAACTCTGAATTGCAGTGACGAAAAATTATTGGTTGCGGGTACAATGCTCTACTGGGCAGAAGGCACTTTGAAAAGAGATACGGTGGATTTTGCCAACAGCAACCCGGAAATAATAAAGGTTTTTTTGAAGTTTCTAAGAGAAATATGCGGAATCAACGAATCTCGCTTGAGAGCATATTTGTATATTTTTTCTGACCAGGATGTACATAAGATAAGGAAATACTGGGAGGAGGTTACAAAAATACCAGAATGGCAATTTATCAAGCCTTTTATAAGAGAGACGAAGAGTTCTAACGGCCGCAAACGAAGAATGGAATACGGATTGGTCAAGATAAGATACTCAGATAAGAAATTGTTAAGCACAATAAGACAGTGGATCGAAAAATATACAGAGAGTCTCTGATATAAAATTGGGTAGGTACCCGAGCGGCCAAAGGGGACGGCCTGTAAAGTCGTTGGCTAACGCCTACGGAGGTTCGAATCCTCCCCTGCCCACTCAGTTTAGTTTGAAAATGTTAATTGGCAGGTGTATGGTTTAGCGAATGTTGCGAACCAGGATTCGAACGGGAGCCTGTTTATGAGTTGCGATGAGAAAGAGCAACGAATAGGCGGGTGGCCGACCGGAGGACTGTGTGCGGAGGCGCCGAATCCTCCCCTGCCCACT
>CAYOFY010000013.1:0-31408 GCA_964403465.1 uncultured bacterium | reverse complement strand
TCAGAGAAAACACCTCATTCAGGGAATCCGAATTCAAGATTACCGACTGACTCTCGCCCGATTTGACACAGGGAACGTTACATTATATATTATTGGGAATATTTTAGGGAAAATCGGAGAACAAGAATGGCAAAAAGATACAAAGTAAACAGTTTTCACGGATACCAGAAGATAGTTGCACCGGAGAATTCCGACCTGAAAAAAATCCGCCTGGCATTTATAAAAGACACGGAAGGTGGAAGATTTGAAGGACAAACTGCGGGCGAGGAGAGTGCTTTCATCATAACCGAAGGTAATATCAGGTTTTTTGTCGAAGGCAAACTCTTCGGAGAACTGACAAGAGAAAATGTCTTTCACGAACCGCCCTCGGGAGTTTACCTCCCTCCCCACTTAAACTACTCAATTGAATTTATCAGGAAAAGCGAGATATGCGTGGCAAGCTGTGATGCTGCAGGCAAGAACAGGCCGCGCTTGATTGAAACAAAAGATATTCGTTTCAAAAGAGTGGGGGAAGAACCGTTCCTCAGGAATATGAATGAAATAATGCCGGAGGATTTCCCCGCCGAAAAACTGATAATCGGCGAGACGATAACAGATCCCGGCAACTGGTCAAGTTATCCCCCGCATAAACACGACACCGACAATCCACCCGAGGAAACAGCCCTTGAGGAACTCTATTTTTTCAAAATAACGCCCAGAACAGGATTCGGTTCCATACGAGTCTTTGACGACCCGGAAGATAATATTTTTCTCATAAAGACCGATGAAGTTGTAACAATACCCAAAGGATACCACCCTGTTTCTGTTGCTCCGAGACATCAGTTATATTACATGTGGGTTCTTGCAGGTGAAACAAGAAAGTCAATATCGTTTGTCCATCCCGATTACAGGTTCAACGGTAAACCCTGACTATCTGTGTGTTCTTGACAGGAGGTGAGAAAATGCAATACCTGGACGAATTGTTTTCCCTGAAAGGCAGAACCGCGGTTATCACCGGGGGAGCAGGAATACTGGGCGGTGAGATAGCCCGGGCACTTGGAAGTGCCGGGGCAAGAATAATCATATGCGACCTTAAGAACGCACAAGAATCAGCCGCGGAGTTGAGAAAAGAACAGATAGACGCCGATGGGTTTTTCATAGACGTACTCAAGAAAAACGTCATAGAGGAAACAGCAGCGGCAATCAATGATAAATACGGCAAACTTGATATTCTCGTGAATGCCGCAGGAGGTAATCTGAAAGAAGCAACGACATCTCCGGATATGCCTTTTTTTGACCTGCCTCTTGCCGCCATGGAGAAGGTGATCGCCCTGAATCTTTTCGGCGGAGCGATACTTCCTTCACAGGTGTTCGGAAAAGAGATGGTGAAGAATCCCGAAGGCGGGTCAATCATCAATATTTCTTCAATGAACGCATTCAGGCCTCTTACCAGAATACCGGGATATTCCGCCGCAAAGGCGGCAGTAAGCAATTTCACCCAGTGGCTTGCGGTCCACCTGGCGCAGGAATACAACAAGAAGATACGCGTGAACGCAATAGCCCCGGGTTTTTTTCTCACAACGCAGAACAAATATCTTCTCACGGATGAAAAAGGAGGGCTCACAAAACGAGGCGAGTCCATCATAAACCATACTCCTATGGGCAGGTTCGGAGAACAGTCGGACCTTGCGGGAATTTGCGTATATCTGGCGTCCGATGCTTCAGGTTTCGTCACGGGAACGGTAATACCAGTTGACGGAGGATTCAGCGCATTTTCAGGAGTGTAATAAAAATAACGCTATAAGAGACTTACGTTTTCTGTCATTCATGCGTATAGTAAGCAGGAATTCTGAAAAGAGATAAAACGAAACCCCTCACCTGGAAAGCTCAGCGCGCAAGAGTTCGGGGTAAAGGAGAAAGGAAATGAACGGCAAAGCTGATATAGGCGTGATAGGAATGGAAGTTATGGGCAAGAACCTGGCCTTGAACATGGAAAGCAGAGGTTACACCGTGGCTGTATTCAACAGGACCGGGACAAAAACAAGGGATTTCATTGAAGGTCCTGCCAGAGGCAAGCATTTCGTTCCTTCTTATGAACTTCAGAACTTCGTTTCATCACTGAAATCGCCCAGGAAGATAATGCTGATGGTCAAGGAAGGGGCGCCGGTTGACGCCTTCATTGAAAAACTTCTCCCGCTTCTGGAGAAGGGAGACCTCATCATAGACGGAGGAAATTCATTCTTCAAGGATACCATAAGAAGAAATTCTGAACTGACTGAAAAAGGCATACTTTTCATAGGAACCGGAGTCTCCGGCGGAGAAGAGGGAGCCCTTAAGGGACCCGCAATTATGCCGGGAGGTCAGCCGGAAGCATATGGACTGGTTGAAAAAATCTTAACGGATATCTCGGCAAAAGCGGAGGACGGAAAACCGTGTGTAACATATATAGGACCAAACGGCGCCGGACATTTCGTAAAAACAACCCACAACGGGATTGAATACGGGGATATGCAGCTCATAGGCGAGTGTGTGTCGGTCTTCAGAAAAGTTGGGATGAATGCCGGGGAAATTGCCGACATCATGGAAAAATGGAACGGCAAGAATGATATGCTGCGCTCCTATCTCATAGAAATAACCTCGGACAGCATGAAAGAAAAGCAGAAGGACGGGAAGGGTTATCTGGTTGATATTGTTGCAGACATTACAAGGATGAAGGGCACGGGCACATGGACGATACAGAGCGCCCTGGAACTCCTTGTCCCGGTTCCCACCATCGCATCGGCTGTCTTTTCCAGGGAAATGTCCCAGGACAAAGAGATACGCCTGAAGATGGCAAAAATACTGAGGATCCCCCCGGCAGAGAAATTGACAGAAAACCGGCAGGGACTCATGGAAATCGCGCATGACGCGCTCTATATTGCAAAGATTTCCTCGTATGCACAGGGGCTGGCGCTGCTGCAGGCAGCGTCCAGGGAATACAAATTCGATCTGAAACTCGGGGAGATAGCGAAGATATGGCGCGGAGGATGCATAATACGCGCACAATTCCTTGACGAGATAACAAAGGCCTACGAGGAAAATCCTGACCTGCCGAACCTTCTTGCGTCTCCGAAATTTTCGGGTTTCGTGAACAAGAATCTCTGGAAATTGGCCAGGTTCATTGAGATAGCACATACGTCTGGCGTTTCGGCGCTCGGAATGGCCTCCTCGTACGATTACGTACTGCAGATCTCTTCCGCGGTCATGGTCGCCGCCCAGGTTTCTGCCTTGCAGAGAGATTATTTCGGAGCGCACGGATACTTCAAGATCGGCGGGGAGAAAGAACCGCAGATAATCACCACCACCGAAGGTAAAATGAGGGAGTTTCATACTGAATGGATGCTTCCCGGCAGGCCGGAAAAAGAAATAACGAAATAAAGAAAATCATAACCCCTCACTTGAAAAACTTATCAGGTGAGAGTTCGGGATAAAGGAGATATGAATGAAAAGGAATGCGGTGATTGCACAGAGCGGCGGTCCGACTTCTGTCATAAACAACAGCATACGCGGAATCATAGACTCTCTTCAGAAATCGGACAAGGTTGACAGGATATACGGAGCGAGAATGGGCGTAATTGGAGTGCTAAGAGAGGAGTTTTACGACATTACGTCCCAGAAGCCCCGGCAGATAGAACTCCTTTCAACAACTCCTTCGGCGGGCGTCATAGGAAGCTGCAGGTACAAGGTCAAGAGCAGCGAGGACATGGAAAGGATTGTTGATGTGTTTGAAAAACATAACGTCGGATACTTTTTCTACTGCGGGGGGAATGACTCCATGGACACCGCAAACAAGGTAAGCATCCTTGCAAAGGAAAAAGGACTGGACATTGTTTCCACAGGAATAGTGAAAACAATAGACAACGACGTGGGGGGTGGACTTCAGGATAACGGGACATTCGCCATCTGCGACCACAATCCCGGCTATGGAAGTGCTGCAAGATACACGGCGATGAATATACTGGAAGCGAACGAGGAAAACAGGGCAAGCTACACGAGCGACCCTGTGCTGGTCATAAGCTCGATGGGAAGAAAGATCGGCTTCATAACTGCCTCGGCAAGACTGGCCGATCCCGAAAGGAAAATGCCCCTTCTCGTCCTTCTCCCGGAAGCCCTGAACAAGAACAAGCCGGAAGAGAATCTTGAATTCATAACAGCCAGGGTAAACGAGAAAATATCCGAATATGGGAGATGCATCATTGCGATAAGCGAGGGGCTGGAAATCGGCGACCTTGACATACTCTGCGATAATTTCGGGCACGCCCAGTTCGGAGCTTCTGGAAAATCAGTGGAACAGGCGCTTATAAACTACCTGAACGGCATGGATAGAAAGGACAGCAGCGGCCGCTCCAGGAGCCGGCTTGCATGCAAGGGTATTGCGAGATGCGAAAAACCCGGGACAAAGCAGAGAAGGGAACTTGCAACAATCTCTCCCGCGGATATGAAGGAAGCCTATGAGGTTGGCGCATATGGTGCCGGAATGGCTTTGAAAGGGGAGGCCGGCTGCATGGCAACCATCATAAGGAATCCCGGACCTAAATACAGCATAACCTATGACAAGGTCAGACTTGAGACTGTTGCCAACGCAGACAGGAAATTCCCGGGCGAGTGGATTGCAGAAAACAGGATAGACGTGACGGACGAATTCGTAAGATGGGCAATGCCCCTGATAGGAGGGAAACTGCCCGAATTTGCAGGGTTTGAGGAGATATTCGTCCAGAAAAAATGCAAGGCTTACGTACCCGTGGCAGACAGACAATAAGAGAGGAGATAACCATGGATTTCGTCAGATTGACCGATGAGCAGATAAAGCATGACCCGGAGCAACAATTGAAAAACTTCAGGAGGAGGAAGGATTACCTTGTCGCGATTGATACCGACGGCTGCATCACCGATAACATGAGCGGCAAGCAGATGCTGATATTCCACCCGCAGTATATGGAATTCTACCAGTTATGGGGTATAGAATCGTACTTCAGGGAAGTCGCCGAATACTACAATCTTTTTTCTGTTCAAAGGGGTTGCAACAGATTCCTGGCCGTTCAGTACACACTTGATGCGCTCCATGAGAGGAAGGACGCCAGGGATGCGGCAAGAAAGAACAACGTTGAACTCCCGGAGCAGGAACCCCTGAACCGGTACATCCAGTACTGCGAAAAAAACAAACTCGGACTTGGCAATCCGAGTCTTTCAAAATACCTTGCCACCATGCCGAAAGACCTGTACCTGTATAAACTTCTGGGATGGAGCGAATCGGTGAACAGGATGTTCCCCTACATCAAAATACCCCCTTTTGAAAATGTTGAAAAGTGTCTGAGGATAGTGGCGGAAAAGGCAGACATCATGGTGGTTTCGCAGACTCCTTACGAAGACCTGGTGAATTTCTGGCAGGAAAATAACCTTCTCGGGTATGTGCAGATAATAGCCGGGCAGGAGATGGGGAAAAAGGGACATCACATAGAAACGGTGAAGAAGGCATGCGGTTACGCTGAATCCGATATCCTTATGCTCGGGGATGCCGATGGCGACCTGAAAGCAGTGAAGCAGAACAATGGCCTTTTCTACCCTGTTGCTCCCGGCCACGAAAACGAAGCATGGAAAAAATTTCCCGGGTTCTTTGAGAAGTTCATAAACAATACCTATGCCGGAGAAACCGAAAGAGCGCTCCTTGAACAATTTTCCAGAGTACTCCTAAAAACTCCGCCCTGGCAGGAGGATGGATACGAACACGTCAGGGCCTACAGGGCGAAACAGGAAATACGAAAGAAATTGTATGAAACACTGAATCCATCGGGCCGCTTGCTGGTGCTGTAAAGACTATTGTTTCTGTTTTCAATTGCGGGTAATGCTTTGAATGACGAAATCTCAGAGATTGCCACGCCAAAAGGCGGCTCGCAATGACAAGAAAGGTTGGGCCCCGATAGAAGGAATCGGGATGACAGAATGAGAGGATAAGAAATGTATAGAGGAAAGGAAAACGCAAAAAAACCCTTTGCCGGAGGGGAACTCAGGGAGATTTTTCGGGACAGTTTATCAGGGATAAAGGAATTCTCGGGCAAGAAGATACTTGCGGTTATCCCGGATACGACGCGTTCCGGCCCCACTGACCTGATTTTCAGATACACCCATGAGACTCTTTCCCCGACTGCAAAACGGGTGGATTTTCTTATAGCCCTGGGGACACATCCCCCCATGTCCGACGAAAGGCTAAACTCGTTCCTCAATATCACAGAAAGCGAGAGGGAAACGATATACAAAAACTCTTCCCTGTTCCAGCATCACTGGGACAGACCTGAGCAGCTCGTGCGCATAGGGACGATACCTGCATCAAGGATAAGCGAAATCTCCGGGGGACTGCTCTCGGAGGAAATCCCGGTCACCATAAACAGAAAGGTCTTTGAATACGACGAGGTTATCCTCGCGGGTCCTGTCTTCCCGCACGAGGTTGTGGGCTTTTCCGGAGGTTACAAATATCTATTTCCCGGGATTTCAGGTCCGGATTTCCTGCACAGGTTCCACTGGCTCGGCGCACTCATCACCAACCCGAAAATAAACGGGACGAAAGACACACCCGTCCGCCGTGCACTTAACGAGGCCGCTAAACTGCTGACGGTTCCCCTCACGCTTGTATGTTATGTCGTGCAAAAGGGCGGCGTTTACGGGTTTTACGCCGGTGACGTTGAGGCATGGTCAAAAGCGGCAGACCTTTCCTCACAACTCAACATAAGATACGTTGACAGACCGTTCAGGACCGTCCTTTCAATAGCCCCCGGGATGTACGAGGACATATGGACCGCGGGTAAGTGCATGTATAAACTCGAGCCGGTGGTTGCCGACGGCGGCACCCTGATAATATACGCCCCGCACGTGAAAGAGGTTTCCCACACGCACGGCAGGGAGATTGAGAAAGTCGGCTATCACACGAGGGACTATTTTATCAAACAGAAGGAATGCTTTGAAAACATATCCGGGTGCATCCTCGCGCATTCAACCCATGTCAAGGGAATCGGAACATTCATGGAAGGGAAAGAGGCTCCGAGGATAAACGTGGTTCTCGCGACAGGCATCCCCGAGGAGACATGCAGGAAGATAAACCTCGGCTACATGGATTACAGAGCCATTGACATGGAAGAATACAAAAAGCGCAAGGATACCCTCGTCGTTGAAAAGGCGGGGGAGGTACTGTACAGACTCAGAGGCGGGAAAATCCCGGATATAGATAGCCTTTGAAAATGGATAATTTCAGGAAACTCCATCCCGGTTTCAGCGTCTATCAAAAATCCATAAATAGAACGCCTGACGGCTATTTTTTCCTTGCTTCAAGAAACAATGAGAAGTTTATCGTCGTCGGGGAGAAAGATTTCAGGTTTTTCCCCGCAGGCGAGAATGTCCATATCCTCAAGGAAAACTTTCCTTTTCTGAAACCCATACCGTGCGGGCTTGAGAATTCCTTCGGTTTCGGCGACCGCCTCGGGATAGCCACGCCCGGGCATGTAAGGGCGCTTGGAAATGACGGCTTTTTTCCTCTTTTTGCACAGCAGTCTGTAAGGGAGATAGAGCGCACGAAACGTTCATTCAAAGACGTTATTGACTCGGCAACACTTGGATGTTTCCAGGAAGGATACAGGAAGGGCTTCGGAGCCGACGCCGACCACATAAAAGAAATGTCCGATATCCAGAAAGCGCTGGATGCGGGATTCACCTTCTTCACGCTGGATTCTTCGGATAAAATCCGCAACCCCGAAAAAATCACGGATAGGGAAAAGCAGGTGATTCTTGAAAAATATCTGCCGGAATATGAGAAAGAGTTTCTGGGGAAAAAACATGCTGTCGGCGGAAAAATTTATGAATTCACAGAGGAAGCCCTCCAGAACCTCGTGCTCACCTATGCGGAAGGCCTTGATTACATAAAGGAGTGTTTCAGGTTCCTGGAAGACCGTTCTCATTCCTTTGATTTTGAAATATCTGTTGACGAAACGTCAATACCCACAACCCCGCTTGCCCACATATTCATAGTCTGGCGACTCAGGGAAAAGGAAGTGGATTTCCAGAGCCTCGCCCTCAGGTTCCCCGGGAGTTTTGAAAAAGGGATAGACTACAAGGGCAACATCGGCCTCTTTGAAAAAGACCTTTCGGCGCACCAGTCCATCCGCGAAAAGATGGGAAACTACAAGATATCCATGCATTCGGGAAGCGACAAGTTTTCCGTATATCCTTCATTCAGGAAGATACTGGGAGACAGGATACACGTGAAGACGGCCGGCACAAGCTGGGTGGAGGCGGTGAAGGTCGTTGCCGAAAAGGATTTCCCCTTCTTCCTTGAGATTCTTGAATGCGGCAAAAGGAATTTTGAGAAACACGCCGCTTCGTATGAAATCTCTGCAAATCCTGAGATGATTGACACGAAAAATCTGAGAGATGCAGGCACCGAAACACTATTCGCTGACAACAATATACGCCAGGTCATCCACATAAGTTACGGTACAGTCCTCACGGAAAAGGATTTCTCGGGCAGGTTTGTTTACAGAGACAGGCTTTTTGAAGTACTCAACGATAACGCGGAACTCTACTTCGGGTTCCTTGAAAAACATCTGGGAAGGCACCTAAAATTGTTGAAGTAGGATATTACTGAAGACGATTCACCCAGCCCGGTTTTGTCCATCGCAATATGGTCAGTTCAATATCGTCCGAGCCGGGCTCTCCCGACGGGTGCTGATGTCTGAGAGCAATATCATAGTGAACCATGCCATTATTCTTAATAACTATCTCATTTGCCACAACATCCCCGAAAATCCCGGCATTGTTTGATATGAGAATCTTCGCATTTGGAGCATAGACCACCCCGACTGTTGTTATTGAATTGTTGCTGAAAGTCTGCGTTTCAGAAGACGTAAGATATAAAGCAAGATTGGAAGCGTTTGGAGGGCTGTCAATGTCCGAACCGTTTTCCATGGTCATCTTTCCACCGATATATATTTCGCTTGTCCCATCAAAAGTAAATATGGCGTTGTTTTTTAGCGTGTAATCCTGCTCAATGTACAGCCGCACGTTGCCTGTTATCCTCGCCGTTGCGTTATTGGACAGTTCTATGCTCTTGAATCTGTAATTGCCACCTGATATTGTTATGGACTTGTTATTACTGACTTTAAGCACCCCTCCGGTCAGGGTATAGTTGCCAGCAATTAAGGGAGTCCCGTGATTAAGGTACGGGAGACCTTCAAGGTCATCGGGTATATCAATTTGAGGAAGTTCTCTTATCGGCGCCTTGTAGTTTTTTGTTCCGGTAATCCCGTTTAAAGGGTCATAGATATCCGTTGAATTGCCTGTACTTACTGAAGCATCTCCCCTGACATCTCCGTTGTTATACACAAGGATTTTCTTATTGCTTCCGACATCACCGTCATATCCCATGTTTGAAGCACCGTACGGGCCTGCATCGGAGTCATAACTGTCAACAAAACCGTTATTCCACACTGTCACTTTTTCGCTTCCAAAAATTCCTCTTGAAAATATGCCGCCGCTATCTGAACTGAGAACAAGTCTCACTGTTTCATTCACACCGTTGACTGTTCCTGTGGAAACCACATTCAGTCTGTCATCTTCGTCCTCTTCAAGCACCACAGAAAAGGAACCATCTCCAAGGGGTACAGGTTCCGCCTCCGGCTCCCATGCAATATCACTTCTCAGGTGCGCATACGCCCTGTAAGCGCCTGCCTCGGCAAGGTAAAAAGCCTTCTCCCTGTTCAACCGCCTTCCCGCACCAATCTGTTCCAGGCCGCCGAGGTATAGAATGCCCATGCCAAGTATGACCATAATGACAACAAATATGGCTGCCATGGGCAGGAGATAACCCTTATTACTTCCCGTATATTTTTTCATTTTTTCGCTCCACCTGCATCATAAAACAACAGGCGGCGTCAATTCCTCAACCGCACAAGAAATCTGTTCTGGAACGTTCTGCCCGCCTTCTTCACCGTAATTTCAACATTCACTGTTCTGTTCAAGTCCGGGTCTTCAGACTCGTAAAAGTATATGCTGTCAAGGGTCTTAATGACAACATCTGTGTTTCCGTTTTTTACGTCGTCCATCACAAGGAATCCATTCGCGTCTCTGTAAAATTCTTTCTCCCACACAACGTTTTCATCCTCACTGTACTTCACATCAATCTTCCTGCCTGTTTCAGGAACGCTGTCCTCCACAATGTCATCTATCGTAAACTCATTCGCCTCCTCAACCATTGACTTGACGGTAAGCGATGCCAGATCCATATCCTCCTGCAGTTCTTTTATGCCCTTGCTCGTCCACCAGTCATTCCAGGCAGAATAGAGCAAGGCGGTCACGGCAGCCAGCCCTATTGCCGCAATGACAAGGGCTATCATCAATTCTATCAGCGTGAATCCTTTTTTTCCTTTAATAGATTTCCTCATGGTGTTTCTTTCACTCACAATACATATGTTTCAAGGGAAACTTCCCTGCCATTGTTCCATTCAACCCTCACATTCACGCTCTTGAAGGTAACACCGTCTTCTTCCTTCTCCTCTATTGTCGTAATCCTTCTGCCCGCAACCTCGCCAACGGCTACATCTTCCTCCTCAACAACTTCTTCAAGAGAGGCCTTCCCTTTTATTTCTTCCATCTTCTCAATGGCCTTCCATGTAGCGTATCTTTCAAGGCGCGCATTGTAGATATTTTTCCGGTTTGCATAAAAAAAGGTGGAACCACCTATAAGACCTATGGCAAGTATAATTGTCGCAATTAAAACCTCAATCAGGGTAAAGCCCTTCTTATCCCTCGTATTTTTTATTTTTTCCATTTGAATTGCGCGACAAATCCCATCGCTACGCAATATCACTCCTGACCGATTCTCTTCTTCTCTTCCTGGGCAATGGCACTTGCCTGCTCGCCTGTAATAATCTTCGGGGTGAGGAATATCACAAGGTCAGTTTTTATGGTCTGGTCATCATTCCTGCTGAACAGAAACGGAAGGATATTCCCAAGGACAGGCACCTTGCCTTTCTTCTTTGTGGTATCCTGCCTCAACAACCCTCCTATAACAAGGGTATCTCCATCCTTAACCATTACGCGGGTTTTTGCTGTCCTTTCATTCGTATCAACTGCATTGGCGAAGACTGCGGACTTTGCAGCCGAACTCACCGTAGGCTCAACCTCAAGTATTATGTATCCCTCGGCATTTATATGCGGAACCACCTTCAAACTAATTCCCACATCCCTGTATTCATACTCAGTCACGACCCTGCCTGCCTCAATAGTCTCCGTCACCTTGGGCGCCACCGCCATGTTCTTTGTTATCTTGATCGTTGCCGGTGAGTCATTCAGGGTGGTTATCCTCGGATTGGCAAGGATATTTGCCTCTCCCTTTTCCTCAAGGATTCTGAGACTTGCCGCGAATTCAGCCAGAGAGATTGTTCCAAGCGTAAACTGCGGCTCCTGAGTCGCCGTCGTGAGCGTGCCTCTTCTCGGACCTACGACCGTCCTGGTATAGTCCTCTTTCAGGGGGAAAGCAACATCAATCTGCGGTCCAAAGAAACTCCCTCCCAGATCCCATCTTACACCAAGATTCTTGAGACTATCGGTTGCAACCTCCACAAGAATTGATTCTATTGAAACCTGAGATATGACCTTATCCAGGGAAACCATGATACTTTTGATTTCGCCCATCAAATCCGGATTCTCCCTTACCGTAATGCTGTTTGTTCTGACATCAACGGCAACCTGTCCCTTCTCGCTTATCAGGGGAGTTATCACCTTTGTCAGGTCCTCGGCCTTGGCATATTGCAGGAAAAAGGTTTCCGTTCGCAAGGGAGTATCCAGCGGAACTGTGGATTCCCTGACAATGTATATGCCCGTACCCGGGATTTTCTCACGGTAAAGGCCGTTTGCCTTCAGTATGGAATCTATCGCTTCCTCTCCCGAAACATTCTCAAGATAGGCGCTTATCGGCCTTTCACCCAGTTCAGCACTTGTTATCATCTGAATACCCGTCATCTTGCTCAGACTCTGGAGAACATGACTTAGTTTTGCCTGATAGAAAGTCAGTGTAGAACCTTCCGCGGGGAAGAGAACCTGCGGGGACATGACAAGGAATGTCCCTCCAAAGACCAGTAGAATCAATGCAATATAACTCTGCTTTTTCATTTTTGTCATCTCCTATTTTTTTATGTCAACGGGGAAAACTTCATCCTTGTATTTTATAAGGACCTTGTCCTCCATTATTTTATAAACCTGGTATTCACCTATAAACTCCCCTTCTCCTTTTACCTCGTTCCCTATGATGGCCGTGGGTGCTTTGCTGTCAAAGATTATTCCGGAAACATCAAATTCAGGGATCGCGACTTTCTCTTCCTGCCCTGTATCAACGCTTCTGGTTACGACGGGCATCAAAGGAACAAACGGGTCTCTTCTGATTCTCGGATTCTGTCTCGCCTGACCTTCCGGCAGAGATTCCAGGGCCTTATTCAGTTGCTTGATATTGTCCTCAACAGCGGTTACGCCGATTATTCCGTAGGATGATTTGCCTGAGGATTGTTTGTCGGAAAGTTTTTCCACGTTAACGGACTGACCGTAAAGCAGAACATATGCCGCGAAGAAGACAAGAATATAACAGTCAAATCTCAGTTTTTTTCGCATCACCGGTGTCCTTTTTAATCGCAAGAAATACCACTTCGTATACTGTCTGGTTTTCAGAATCCTTCCCTCTGGTGATAGAAATCTCTTCAATGGCAAGAAATTTTCTGCCGTGTTCAACTTCGTCCACAAGAGACAGAAGTCCGGAAAAACTTCCTGTCAGTTTCACTTTCCATATATGATAGACTTTAGCTCTCTGTTTCTGCCTTGAAGATGCGAATTGCCTCATTAAAAATCTATCTGAAATGTTATCGTTGCCTCATTAATAAAATCTATACGAAAATATTCACCTCTAAATGAATAAGGGGGTGGATATCATGGAGAAGGAATTAGACATGAAATCGAGGCGACGGATAGGCAAAGCAGTGGCAGAAAGATATCAACGGGCAAGGAAAAGAGAGAAGAGCAAGATTCTGGATGAGTTTGCAAAGACGGCACAATATAATCGAGCATATGCCAGTTGGTTATTGCGAAACTTATGGCGTAAGACCGTCATATATGAAAAGGGGGAGAGAATAATCCTGGTTGGCAGTAAGAAAAAGGACCAAAAGGGAATAAGAAAAAAGCCTTTGTATTATGACGAGAAAACCGTTGCAGTGTTGAAACGTATCTGGATTATATTGGACGGTCCGTGCGGGAAAAGATTAGCACCGTACATAAAACACATTCTGCCGGTTTTGGAGAAGAACGAAGAGATTGTGTTGGAAAAAGACAAGCGTGAGAAGCTTCTCAAGATTTCGGCCGCTACGATAGACAGGTTATTACGGGAAGAAAAGAAGAAATGGGAGATAAAAAAGAGGAAGTCTTTCACTAAGCCGGGCAGTTTACTGAAACACCAGATACCGGTGCGTACTTTTGCCCAGTGGAATGAAAACAAACCTGGGTTTGTTGAGATGGACCTGGTTGACCATAGTGGAGGAGAAGAACAGGGTGTGTTTGCCCAGACTTTGGACGTTACCGATGTGTTTACAGGATGGACTGAGACTATCGCGGTAAAGAATAAATCACAGTACCATGTTTTTGGTGGAATTACCGCGACCAAGAAGCGTTTCCCTTTTCCGGTAGTAGGTATTGATTCGGATAATGGAAGCGAGTTCATCAATAACCATCTGAAGAAGTATTGTGAAGAGAAGAAAATAACCTTTACTCGTGCAAGAGCATATAAGAAAAACGACAACTGTTATGTTGAACAGAAAAACTGGTCTATAGTCAGAAGAACAGTCGGTTACCTGCGATATGAAACTGTTCAGGAAGTATATCTGTTAAATCGGATATACAATCAATTAAGGCTTTATACTAACTTCTTTCAGCCACAAATGAAATGTACAGGCAAGTTGCGTATTGGCAGTAAAGTGAAGAAAAGATATGATGTCCCCAAAACACCGTACCAGCGAATCCTTGAGTGTGAATGCATTGGGAAAAACATCAAAAAGAACTTGAAATCCATATATAATTCGCTTAATCCTGTACAGATTAAAAAGGAAATTGTTCATCTGCAGGCAAGACTGTATAATATGGCTATTAAAAAGCCGCTTTATCATAGAAAAAAAGAGCCCGAAAATGAACCTGCTTTCAAATAGAATTATTAATGAGGCAATGAAGGGCTCTTTATATAGAAATATTAATGAGGCAACGGGGATCTTTTCTGGCTTTCACACTGTGATTTTAGTAGTCGTATATCCGCGGAACTACTGCTTGACGATTTTCAGCCACACCTGCCTTGTTCTTGGCCCGTCAAATTCGCAGAGAAATATGCCCTGCCAGGTGCCGAGCTGGAGCGTGCCGTTTTCAATAAGAACCGACAGGGAATTACCCATCATGCTTGCCTTTATATGGGCATCGGAGTTGCCTTCGGAATGGCTGTACCCGCTGCTTTCCGGGACAAGTTGCCCCAACTTTGATATGATGTCCGCCTTCACGGAAGGGTCAGCATTTTCATTTATTGTCAACCCGCAGGTAGTATGGGGGAGATATATATGGCATATACCGCTGTCTATGCCCTCTTTCCTCACGATACCCTCTACGACATCAGTTATCTCCAGGAATTCCTGTCGCCTTGAGGTCCTCACCGTTATCTTTTCCATCTCTGCCAGATTCGGCCTCAGACCTGCCGATTCTTCCCGGACTGATCCGCCTTCTGTCCTTTAAGCAGGTCCCTGATTTCAGCAAGGAGCATCTCCTGATTTGACGGAGGGGGCGGTGTGGCAGGCGACTGCTCCTCTTTCCTCTTGAGTCTGTTCATTGCCTTCACGGCGATGAAGATTGAGAAGGCAATTATTACAAAATCCACAATCGTCTGGATGAACCTTCCGTATGATAGCATGACAGCAGGTTTGTCGCCGACAGACGCCTTTATTGTAATTGCCAGGCTTGAAAAATCAACACCGCCAAGCAGCACGCCTATGGGCGGCATTATGACGTCGCCTACGAGAGAAGATACTATCTTGCCGAAAGCCGCGCCTACGATGATGCCGACAGCCATATCTATGGCATTTCCCTTAACGGCAAATTCTTTGAACTCCTTAATCATACCCATGTTGGTCCCCTCCCAGAAGAGTAAAAGCATTCAGAATCATCACTCAATCGGCGTATCAAGTTTCACTTCCGTCAACTTGTATGAAAACTCTGTTTTGCTGTCACAGGTTATGACATAAGTGTATTGAACATCCGGCAGGAAATCCTGCTTGAACGATTCCTTGTATTCCTTGATTTTTTCCTTTTTTGCACCCAGGAAAATGTTGATGACGCCTTTCGGCTCCCTGGAATGGGTTGCAACAAACTTTATCTCGTACGAGCCTTTTTCAAGAGTGAAGGAGTCTTCTTTCTTTGTGTTTGAATTCAGTTCTTTCAGGGTCCATGCCGTTTCCCCGGTCTTCCTGTACTGGAACGAAAGATCTATGACATCGCTCTCTCCCCACAGGCTGACCGAAGAGTCCTGCTGGGCAGTCGCCGCGGACGGGATTGTCAGACTGAGTACAATCTTGGCCGGTAGTGCCTGGCGTTTAAGTTCAAGTTCTTCAGCCTTCTTTGCCAGCGCAGCCGCCTCGTCCTTCTGCGTCTGCGAAGTCATCTTTGCCCTGTCTTCCTCAAATGATTTTTTCAGGACAAAGGTTTTTCCCTTCTGAATCAGAACCCGTGATGAATCGGCATAGTCGCCGCTCACCAGTATGACGGAGTGCAGACCTGCCGGTATATCCTTGATTGTAATCGGCGGGTTCCCTTTGAATTTGGAGCCGTCAAGATAGATGGTCACATCCTGCCAGTCGGTTATCACCGTCAGATTCCCGTTGCCGCTCACTGTTTTTCTGAAAATAGTCTTTTGCGTCCGCTTCTGCATGGTCAACTGCACCAGAGTAACCTCATTCTCCAGGACAGTTATATTCTCGGTGGCTGTCTCGTATCCCGCAAGGGTCGCCTTGAGAACATATCCGCCGGGTTTGACGGTGGTCAGGAGAGGCGTTTTCCCCATGTTGTTTCCGCCAATCTCCACGGCAACACCGTCGGGAACGCTTGTTACACGCAGAAATCCCTCCTGGGCATACAGGTCAGCCATGCAGAGCAGAAAAACTGTGCAGTATAAACCCATAAACCTTGTAAGAATTTTCATCCCTGTCTCCTTCGCCTGGGAATTGTCAAACGCTTCAGGCATTGTTATTTTAAACCTCTCTTTTGCAATCAGTCAAGTATACATTTTACACTGCGCGTTTTTTATGTTAAAGTAAATGGGTAACCAGAATCCCGTTCTGATCCGGTATCACGCTTGCCGAGGAAACGCAAATCAGATTCCCGGAGGAGCACCGGGCACAGGGATATTTTGCTGAATCAGTGCAAAAAGGGGGGCGACAGGAAAACGGAAGGTTGAAGTGGAGTGCAATGGCATGGAAAACATATTCGCTTTCCCCTTCATGTGCGGGAAGCCGAAAAGGAGAGGATGATAATGGAGCAAACGAATAAGTTGTACGTGGGAAATCTCAGTTACGACACGACCGAAGAGGAGCTTAAGGACTTTTTGTCCCAGAAGGGCGTGGAAGCCAAGACCGTAACTCTCATCATTGACAGGTATACCGGCAGGTCAAAAGGGTTCGGTTTCGTGGAGGTGGAATCCGAGGATGTCCTGAAACAGGCCGTGGAATTACTGAACGGGCAGGAGCTGAGTGGAAGAAAACTCACCGTGAATAAGGCGAAGCCGCCGGCAGAAAGAACCGGAGGACGCTTCGGGGAGAGGGATAGAGGCAGGTCGGGCGGCGGTTACAGGGACAGAAGAGGCCCGAGATATTAACAGCGAACGTCGTGAAAGAGCGTCCTGGATAAACAGCGGCGCTCTTTCCCGTTACAGGTTTTCGTAGTAGTAGAGGTCAAGGCGCTTATGCATATCCCTGATGTGCGCATCAGCTTTTGATGTCCAGTAATACATTCCGCTGTATGCAAGAATGAGCAGACGGTGTTTTCTGAAACAATCCAGGTGTTTCTTTATTGTTTCTTCTTCTTTCCCCTGCACGAGTTCTTCACCGACGGAAAGGATGATATCGCGTCGTCCCACCCTTCCCATCGCCTGTTCAAGCGTTAAATACCCTGCGCACGCACTGGGTATTACACCGCATTCCGTGTATCTGACTTCATCGTGAAAAGTCTCCAGCGTAACTTCAAATACGTGGGCTCCTGAACAGGGATGTATCCCCACCTCCCCTCCCCACAGGTCCACCAGTTTGCGGTCATAGGGAGCAACAAATTCCCTGTACAGATCCTTTGAGATAAGGTTGCAGGCGCATTCAGAAATTTTTCTGGTTAACCCGATAAAGTTAATCCAGCGTTTTCCCGGGACGTTTTTCTTGAACCACCTGTGGCAGTTTATGTAATACCCGGTCACAATATCCATCAGCCGATGGACCCTCTCCGGGCTGTCCTTCATCAGAAAAAATATTTCTGAACCGAGGAGTGAATAGGCGATGTTAAACGGACCCTGCATATCAGGAGTGCATATTTTTATGTCTTCAGGGGTTATGTCAACGTAGAAGTCTATCATCTCCTTCATCTTCTTGAAACGCGGTTCTTCCTCAGGAACAGGCGCTTCCAGGTTCTCAATCTCTCCGGGGGAAAGATGCTTTGCCACACCGCCGGTATACGATCCCCTGCAGATGGGCACTCCGAAACCGTTGGCCATGAATCCTGTTCCTTCCCCGGGGTCCAGCGAAAGCGCCGGGGTAAAAGGATTTTCAAGTTTCAGAGGTTCAGGTATGGCTGCTATCTTGAGAGCGGTGTCTTCCCGGATCGCAGTTTCCTCGGGACCCTTCCGTTCGTACTCTATTGAAACCCTTCCTATTGTCAGCGGACAGAATTTCGGCTTCCTCCCGTTTTCAAGGTCCTCCCAGATATTAAGAATATTCTTTTCGGGTCTCTTATCAATCGCCTCAACAACCTGTTCAACGGCTTCTCTGATTTCCATCAGCTCCTCTCCGCCTTGTGGCTATAAGAAGGCTGGCATTAGAATCTGTGTATGACGAGCCCTGAGGGCACCTTGGGATAGAAATAGGTTGTTTTCTGTGGCATCAACTCGCCGTTAAAACATATGTCCGCAAATTGCTTTTTTCCAACAGGGTTAAGGAAAAAGATCACTCCCTTCTTTCTCCTGCCGTATTCGTTCAGCAGATAATCGGCAGACTGATGGTACAGCAATCCGTTTGCGTCCGCCCTGAGAATTTCTTTGAGAATGAAATTGTGCAGTATCACCGTATCAAGGGAAAACCATCGTTCCGAAATATCCGGGCCAGCTGATTTTCTTGCCTCGTCTTTTTCCCTCAGGCGTATGAGGTAAAATTTCTCTCCCTCGTAAACACCCATTACTCCGCTCTCTTTAACCCCGGCCATCTTTTCAAGCATTTCCCCTGACGAAGAAACCCGTTCAACGTCAAAATACCTTTCAAACAGCCGGATACTGGCAGTAAACGAAACATCCGAGGTTACGTACCTGTGGGTAGGCAGTATAAGAAGTTCCGGCGCTTCAATATTGACGAGGAATACGAGGACGTAACTGTTTTCCGGTGCAGGATTGTCCTTATGATACCTGAGGGCTGCCTGGTACCTGTGGTGTCCGTCCGCTATTATTATCCTGCCTTGCGACAGAACCTCTCTCACGACTGAAATATTCCCGTCACCTCCTATCCTGCCGAAATCAAAAGAACCGTTCTCTCCCGTTTTCCCTTTCGCAATAGCGTTTGAGGTCTCCACTATCTTTTCCAGACGGTTTGACTCATCGCGGTAAAGCATGAAAACAGGAGAAAAATTGGCCCTGCATTTTTCTATCAGCCGGTAGCGGTTGGTGTGGTATTTCTCAAAAACCTTCTCGTGCGGGATGACGCTCCCGGCACCGAAGTCTTCCAGCCGCAAAAGGGCGAAAATTCCCTTCCTGATGTAACTTCTTCCCATCCAGTTGAACCGGTGCCTTGTAAAATAGAAAACTTCCTCACTGTCCCTGACAAGAACGCCGTCATCCATCCATGTTTCAAACAGCTCCTTTGCCCTGCCGGGGTCGGCGTTTCCGGATATCAGATTTATTATGTTCCACGGGGACAGGGCTCGCAGGGATTTCTCGGCATCAGCATCAACGACATCCCAGGGAGGGGCAATGACATCGCTGATTTCCCCTATCCTGTCCGGGTTGTATATATGTCCTCTGAAAGGTATAATCTCGGCCATCTTTCAATCCGTCGGTTTCTGTTCTTCACCTGCAGGTTTCTGTTCAAAAGAAACATATATCTCTATCTTGGACTTCTTCCGTGTGTCAGCATACCACTGGTTGAAATACTGTTCACGCTTCTGCCACAGAAGGGTTTTTCTTATGGATTCACTGTCCTTGTTCGTTATCTGGTGCGTTCTGATGTACTGCGCAATCTCGTCATCCGAAACCGCAACGTTGCCTTCCGCAATGACTATCTCCTTCAACTTTTCCATCATTATCCTTTTCCTCAGTTCATCTTCAATCTTTCGCAGTTCCTCTGTAGGGTAATTGGATATGGTTTCCTTGAATCTTCTTTCGTCAAAATTCCCCTTTTCATCCTTGAAAACCGGTTCGGACTTTATGACGTCCACTATCTCGCTGTCCAGAACCCTTATCCTGCGGCGCCTTGCCTGCTGCAACAGGATTCTTTCCCTTATGAGGTTTTCAAGAACGCCCTGCTCAATATTCATGTTCTTGAGCAAATCCGACGCCTTTTCCCCGAAAATCTGTCTGTATTTATCCTCAACTTCGCCCAGACTCTTATAGTATTCCCTCAACGAAATGGCTTCCTTGTTTACAACGGCCGCATAATACTGCCCTCTGGTGCTACCTCCAATCCTGGTTCCCCATACGAGAAAGCCGGGGATGATGAAAATTGCTATAGCCCAGAGTATTATCTTCATATTTCTCTTCTTCCTGAAAAATTTCATAACCATGTCAGTCTTTCCCCCTTATGGCGACCACAAACTCTCCCTTTGCTTCCCTCTCGCGATAATCCTCAAATATCTGATGAACGCTCCCCGTTCTTATCTCCTCAAACTTCTTCGTCAGTTCCCTGCACAACGTCATTTCACGCTCGGGAAAAAGTTCGTTCATTATTCCAAGCGTATCCTTTATCCTGTACACGGACTCGTAGAAAAAAACCGTTTCTTCCTTGTCCTTTAGTGATTCAAGAAACTTTCGCTTCTTTCCCTGCTTCCTGGGCACGAAACCGTAAAAAGACGTCCTGTCCGTCGGCAGACCGCAGACCGACATCGCCGCCGCAAGAGAAGAAGGCCCCGGGACCGCACAGACGCCGATATTTTTCTTGTGCGCTTCCCTCACCAGCAGGTATGCCGGGTCGGAAATCCCCGGTGTCCCCCTGTCGCACACGAGAACAACTTCTTTGCCATTCTCAAGAAAATCAAGCGCTTCTTTCAGCCGGGCCTTTTCGTTATCTCTGTAGTAACTGACCAGGTGCTTTTTTATACCGAGGTGGTTAAGAAGTTTCAGCGTTTCCCTCGTATCCTCGCAAAGGACAACATCCGCATTTCTCAACACATCCACGGCTCTCAATGTGATATCCTGCAGATTCCCTATGGGGGTTGCCACAACGTATAGCATTACAGGAACCTCAGCTTAAAGTTAACCTTGACTTTTAAGGTTTTACATTATAAACTAATCAGACATTTTTTTCAAAGGGGAGAAAATATGGACTACGAAAAGATTCTGCCCGGAATAATAAAAAAGAACGATAACAAGATACTGCTCCTTGTCCTGGACGGAGTCGGTGGACTTCCTCACCCCGAAACAGGCAGGACTGAACTTGAAACCGCAAATATCCCCTTTCTTGACAGTCTCGCGGCGGAAAGTTCCTGCGGAATCGCAATACCGGTTCTCAACGGCATAACCCCGGGAAGCGGCCCTGGACACATAGCCCTCTTCGGGTATGACCCTGTTGAAACACAGATAGGCAGAGGCGTCCTTGAATGCCTCGGCATAGATGCGCCCGTTGAGAAAGAAGATATAGCCATACGCGGTAATTTCGCCACCATAGACGAGAAAAGGATAGTGAAAGACCGCAGGGCAGGCAGGATTTCAACAGAAGAAAACAGGAAAATCGTCTCCATTATCTCCGAGAATATAAGAGAGATATCCGGCGTAAAGATAGATATACGGACGGTGAAAGAACACAGATGCGCAATAATCCTTAAGGGCAGCGGACTTTCCCCTGCCGTGTCGGAGAACGACCCGCAGAAGGAAGGCGTCCCGCTCAAACCCATAGCTCCTCTTGATAAGTCATCTGAGAAAACCGCGCGGATACTCATGGAGTTTGAAGACAGGGTCATTGAACTCCTGAAAGAGGTTGATTCAAAGGCGAAAGGGATTCTTCTGAGAGGGATATCCCGGCTTCCGCATATCCCTGGTTTTGCGGAAAAATATAAACTTAACGCGGTATGCATAGCCTCGTACCCCATGTACCGGGGCGTATCAAAGGTTGTCGGTATGGACATCGCCATGACAGGAGAAACGGTGGATGAAGAGATAAAGACGCTGCAGGAGGTTTACAGCCGGTATGACTTTTTCTTTCTCCACATCAAGAAAACGGACAGTTACGGCGAGGACGGGAACTTTGATGCAAAGGTCAGGTTCCTTGAAGAGATTGACAGCAAACTCCGCGCCATCAAGAACCTCAGGTTTGAGAGCATTGCGGTCACGGGCGACCACTCAACTCCCTCCAAGCTGAAATCTCACTCGTGGCATCCCGTGCCTGTCATGATAAAATCACCGAATGCTATGCCTGACGACGTCAGGGAATTTAACGAGCGGGGATGTTCAAAGGGGATACTTGGAAGGATTTATTCACGGGAGATTATCTACCTGTTGCTTGCATGCGCGCTGAAACTTGATAAATTCGGAGCATAAATGTTCAAGGGCGGAGTAAAACTCGTTGACTTCAAGAGGCTGAGCAAGGATAAACAGATAGAGAATTTCCCCCCGGGGGAAAAGGTTGTCATCCCCCTGTCGCAGCATACCGGACTGCCGGCAAAGCCTGTTGTCAGGAAAGGAGATGCGGTTCTCAAGGGACAGGTGATAGGTGAACCGGCCGGGTTCATCAGCAGTTTCATACATTCAAGCGTTTCGGGAACCGTTGCGGGTTTAGAAAATGCTCCCATGCCCGGCAGCAGAAGTTCGCCATCCGTAATAATACAGAATGACGGACTGGAAAAGGCGGTCAACGGGAAAAAGAGGGACTGGCGCAGCATTGAGCCCGGGGAAATAGTATCGCTGGTCAGGGAGGCCGGGATAGTTGGTCTTGGCGGAGCGGCTTTCCCGACTTTCGTGAAACTCACAATCCCCGAAGGCAAGAAAGCCGAGTGCGTTATCCTTAACGGGTGCGAATGCGAACCCTTCCTCACCGCAGATTACAGGGTCCTGCACGAGCAATGTGCGGAAGTCATAGAGGGACTGCAGATAATATGCAGGGCGCTTGCCGTTCAGAAAGCCTGTGTCGGAGTTGAAACCAACAAGAGGGATATCGCCATAATGATGGGAGGTATTATAGGAAACCTCCAGCAGCAGGATGATATTGAGATAAAGGTGCTCCCCGAAAGATACCCCCAGGGCAGTGAAAAACATCTCATAAAGTCAATAACGGGAAAAGAGGTCCCCTCAGGAGGACTTCCGGTGGATGTAGGATGCGTCGTTTTCAACATACAGACCGCCCTGGCCGTAAGGGACGCCGTGTGCGAAGGTATTCCACTCATTGAGAGGGTTCTCACGGTAACAGGGCTTGTTGAAAAGCCGGGAAACCTGAGGGTGCGCATAGGCACCTCCGTGGCAAAGATTCTTGAATACTGCGGAGCGGAAAGGAAGGAAGGGCGCAGAATTATTATCGGCGGGCCCATGATGGGCGTCAGCATATATTCCCCCGAAGTTCCCGTGATAAAAAGTACCACCGGAATAATAATACTTTCCGAAGAAAAACTGCCGGAAGAGATACATCCGTGCATAAGATGCGGCAAATGCATTGAAGCATGTCCCATGCGCCTTGCGCCTGCGGAACTGAGCAGGTTCGCCGAAAACAAGAACTGGGAAATGTGTAACCAGTTTGCGGTTGCCGACTGTATTGAATGCGGTTGCTGCAGTTACGTCTGCCCGGCAAAAAGACCGATGGTTGAATTGTTCAAGTGGGCAAAGTCTGAAGCGAAAAAATCATGACCTCTCACAATGAGGGGAGTGAAACGTGAAAAGTGAGACGAAGAGAAAAGGTTGAGATTGCCACGGGACTTCGTCCCTCGCAATGACAAAAGAGTGGCGGGGATTGCCACGCAAAAAACGCTCGCAACGACAAAAAGCGTCATCTCACATTTCACGATTTTCGAGGAGTTCGGGATAAATGGCTGAGATAAAATGGGCTCCCCATATGCACAGCAGCGAGACCACGTCCAGGATCATGTGGAGCGTGATAATAGCTCTTTTGCCTGCGCTGGCGGGAAGCATCTACTTTTTCGGGCCTGCCGCGCTCAGACTTGTACTCGTCTGCATCGTTTCCTGCGTGCTCAGCGAAACGTTGAGCCAGATTATGTTCAAGAGGACGATAAGGGTTTATGACGGCAGTGCGGTCGTTACCGGGATTCTCCTGGCATTCGTCCTCCCGCCCGCCATGCCGCTGTGGATGGCTGCAATCGGCGGATTCCTAGCAATCTTCCTCGTAAAGGAACTCTTCGGCGGCATAGGTTTCAACATATTCAACCCCGCGCTCACGGCAAGAGCCGTACTCACCGCCTCCTTCCCGCTGGAGATGACGCAGTTCACCGCACCGCTTTCATACAGAATTAATGCGGTTTCAACCGCAACGCCCCTGGGGATTATCAGGGAAAACCTGAATACCCGCATTCCGTCCTTATGGGAGATGTTCATTGGAAACCGCGCCGGGTGCGTGGGCGAAACATGTACGGTGCTGCTGCTGGCCGGGGCGCTCTTTCTTTTGCTGCGCAGGGTAATCACATGGCATGTTCCCGTATCGTACATCATCACGGTTGTTCTGTTATCGGCTGTTACAGGGCAGAATCCGGTCTTCCAGGCCATGGCAGGCGGGTTGATACTCGGGGCTTTTTTCATGGCAACGGATTACGTCACTTCTCCCCTGACAGCAAGGGGGAAACTGATATTCGGATGCGGATGCGGAATAATAACCTTCCTCATAAGACTGAAAGGCAGTTATCCCGAAGGTGTGGCGTATGCAATATTGATTATGAACATGTTTGTCCCTTTTATTGACAAATATACATTGCCCAAAAAATTCGGAATCAGAAAATGAATAAAAAAGAGATAATTACAGGGATTGTCGTCCTTCTCCTGGTATCCCTGCTGTCCGGCTACCTTCTCTCATGGCTGTACGGCGCCACCAGACCGCGCATTGACGAGCAGAAGAAAATTGAGGCGGCAAGGATTAACAGGGAGATTTTCCCGGAAGCGGCAAGTTTTTCTGATGTCACAAGCGAAGACAGCATGACCTTTGTGAAGGTTTTTAATGCAGAAGGAAACGCTGTAGGCCGGGTATTTGACATTTTTCCGGCAGGTTACGGCGGACCGATTGAGGCTAAAGTCGGGATAGACAAAGAACTCAGGGTGAAGGGTGCAAGAATCCTCTCCCACACGGAGACACCGGGACTCGGCTCAAAAATAACGGGAATGGGATTTCTGGACCAGTTCAAAGAGAAGGCCGGAACTTCTCTATATCTGAAAAAGGACAACCCCGAAGGAACTGTTGACGCGATAACGGGCGCTACAATCTCATCAAGGGCCGTAGCCGACGGAATAAGAAAACTGCAGGAAAAATTGAGCGGGGCGGAAAAATGAAACAATTGATAGATTTCAGGAGTTTCTATGCGGGCATATGGAAAGAAAACCCGATATTCTTCATAATGCTGGGACTGTGTCCCCTTCTGGCCGTTTCAGCCTCGCTCAAAGACGCCCTCGGAATGGGAGCGGCATTCATGTTTGTGCTTGCAGGGTCAAACATCACCGTATCCTGTATAAGAAGGTGGGTCCCGTCGCACATAAGAATCCCGGTATTCATCGTCGTTATAGCGACGTTTGTCACCGTCGTGGATTATTCAATGGCGGCTTTCCTCCCCCCCCTTCACAGAAACCTCGGGGTTTACCTGCCTCTGATGGTGGTAAACTGCATACTGCTGGGCAGAGCCGAAGCATTTGCCTCAAAAAACAATATCATAAACTCTGCCCTTGACGGTCTGGGCATGGGGCTGGGATTCACCCTGGCAATACTTGTGATAGCCGCAATAAGAGAAATCCCAGGGCAGGGGACAGTCTTCGGGATAAATATTCTGGGTAAAAATTATACGCCGTTCCTTATAATGATTATGCCGCCCGGCGCATTCCTGGTTATCGGCTTTTTAATGGCTCTGAAGAACAGGATAGGGAGGAAGAATAAATGCTGAATCAATCAAACATCGGGCTCATATTCCTTTCCGCATTTCTTGTGAACAATATACTCCTGATAAGATTTCTCGGCCTCTGTTCATTCATAGGAATCTCAACACATCTCAGGTCATCGGTCGGAATGGGGATGGCGGTCGTATTTGTCACGGTCATGGCTTGCAGCATCAGCTGGGCCGTGTACGATTACCTTCTGATTCCGTTCCATCTGGAATATCTGAGAACCGCGGCGTTCATCCTGACAATCGCATCGTTCGTCCAGTTTGAGGAGATAATAATAAGAAAGAAGGTTCCTGCCCTGTACAAGGCTTTCGGCATATACCTGCCCCTGATTACCACCAACTGCGCAATACTTGCCTCGGCTTTCCTGGGTATTGACTATAAGCTTTCCTTCATACAGAACCTTGTATTTGCGTTCGGAATATCATTCGGTTACTGTTTCATAATAATCCTATTTGCCTCCATAAGGGAAAGGGTGGATTCAGCACCAATACCTGCAAGTTTCAGGGGAGTTCCTATAGCCTTCATACTGACCGGACTCATGAGCCTCGCCTTCATGGGATTCAAGGGACTCTTCAGACTATAATGTTTTTCTTCTTTCCTCTGAGAGACGAATACAGGGTGAAGAGATTCCCTCTCGTTGTCACTTCCGTCATCACGATAAACGTGCTTGTTTTTTGCATATGCTATTTGGGCGGGAGATATGAAGATATAACCGCGAGGTTTGGTTTCATACCCTCCCGCTATTCTCCGGTAACCCTCCTGACCTCCATGTTCCTGCACGGCGGGCTGCTGCACCTCGGTTTCAACATGTGGTATCTGTGGCTGCTCGGAGACAACATAGAAGACCGCTGGGGAAGATTGCCGTTTCTGGCATTCTATCTGTCCGCCGGAATCTTCTCCATGCTCCTTTACTCCTCTCTCGTCCCGGAAACCATGCGGGGTATCCCGTCCATAGGTGCATCCGGCGCAATATCAGCCGTACTCGGGGCGTATGCTGTTCTTTTTCCCAGGGGCAGGATAACCTTCAAGTACTTCCTGTGGTTCCTCATCTTCATAATCAGGTTCGGGGAATTCAAGCTGTACGCCGGCGTATGGCTCGCCTTCTGGTTTCTGCAGCAGGCATTTTCCACATTGATGACCGCGAAAGGGATAGCGGCCGGCTCAGTGGCATTCGGAGCCCATTTTGCCGGTTTTCTCTACGGCATGGTCATAGGGTTCGGGACAAGACTCTACAGGGAGGCCAGGTTCAGGGAAAACGTCCGCCTGGGAGAGAATATTCTTTTCAACCTGCTCGGCAGCAGGCATTTCATACCGCGCAGCATTGAGGAAGCCGGCGAGATAGAACAAGGGAAAGGCAAGATCACAGATTCCTTTCCCGTGGACAAACTCCTGGCTGCAAGATACTATTCCGAACTTGCAGACAGATATCCTGAAGTAACAATGGACGAAAAGATGCAGTACGAGATTGCGCTTTCCCTCCACGACGCGGGTGAAAGGGAGTCTTCCCTCAACGCATACAGGAATTTTGTCCTGAATTATCCCTTCAGCAAACTTGCTGATGATTCCCTTCTTGCGATAGGCAAGATTTTCATGGAAAAAGGTGAATACAAGAAAGCAGGTTACGCTTTCATGCAGATAGTTCTTTTCTATCCGTACAGCGATGTCTATGAAGAAGCAAAATACCATGTGGACAGGAAACTCCCGGAACTGAGATTGGCCGGTGCCACCGGAAACCCTTAATATGAGACGGTGTTTGAGGGTATAATGGATAACCATGGACAGTTTTAAACTCGTCTCCGGATACAGACCTGAGGGCGACCAGCCAGGAGCGATTCAAACCCTTCTGCACAACCTTGAGAAAGGGCAGAAGGAACAGATACTCCTCGGAGTGACTGGCAGCGGAAAAACCTTCACGATGGCAAATGTGATTGCCTCGGTCAACCGACCCACGCTTGTCATTTCGCACAACAAGACGCTTGCCGCACAGTTATACAGCGAATTCAGAGAGTTCTTTCCTGAAAACAGGGTCAGGTATTTTGTGAGTTACTACGACTATTACCAGCCCGAGGCATATATACCCTCAACCGACACCTATATTGAAAAGGACGCTTCCATCAACCAGGATATAGACCGGCTGAGACTGGCCGCAACAAGCGCCCTCCTGTCCGCCAGGGACGTCATCATCGTTGCGAGCGTATCATGCATATATCCCATAGGGAGTCCCGAAGACCACAGGTCAATGATGCTGCATCTTGCAACGGGGCAGATGATAGACAGAAAATCAATATTGAAAAGGATGGTTGAAACCCAGTACGAACGTAACGAATTTGAACTCACCCGCGGAAAATTCAGGGTGCGCGGCAATGTCATAGAGATAGTTCCCTCCTATGAGGAGACAGGCATAAGGATAGGGCTCATCGGAGACAGGGTCGTCAGAATACAGAAATTCGACCCGCTCACGAACATGGTGCTGTCGGACGAAAAGGAGGTATTCGTATATCCTGCCAAGCACTTCGTCACACCTGCCGACAAACTGCGGAAAGCGATTGAAGGCATCAAGGAAGAGATGAAGGAGCGGGTTGACTTTTTCAGGAAAGCGAACAAGCCCCTTGAAGCGGAAAGGATAGAGACACGCACGCTTAATGACATTGATATGCTTGAAGAACTTGGATACTGTCATGGGATTGAGAATTACAGCCGCCATCTTTCCGGGAGACTCCCGGGAGAAAGGCCCGATGTTCTCCTTGACTATTTCCCGGAGGACTGCCTTATTTTCATAGACGAATCCCACGTCACCATACCGCAGATAAGAGGGATGTTTCACGGCGACAGGTCAAGGAAGGAGACCCTGGTGGAATACGGGTTCCGCCTTTCATCCGCTCTTGACAACCGGCCGCTCGTATTCAATGAATTTGAACAGATCGTCAGACAGGTCATATATGTCTCCGCAACTCCTGGCAGATACGAACTGAATAGATGCGGGATACCTAAACTCGGGGAAAAATCCCCCCTTGTTGCAGAGCAGATAATAAGGCCCACCGGGCTCCTGGACCCGCCGATAACGGTAAAACCGACAAGAAACCAGATAAATGACCTGCTTTCAAGGATAAGGGAAAAGACGGCGAAGAAACAGAGGACGCTCGTGATAACGATAAGCAAGCATCTTGCGGAAGAGATTGCGGATTACCTCAAGGAATACAATATAAAGGTGCATTACCTGCACTATGAAATAGACACTCTTGAGCGGGTTGAGATACTGAAAAGCCTCAGGGAAGCCAGGTTTGACGTCCTGGTCGGAATAAACCTGCTGCGCGAAGGTCTGGACCTCCCCGAGGTAAGCCTTGTGGCAATACTTGACGCCGATAAGGAGGGGTTCCTGAGATCGGAGACCTCTCTCATCCAGATAGCGGGAAGAGCGGCGCGCAGCATTGACGGCGAGGTTGTTATGTACGCTGACAGATATACCGATGCAATGAAATCAGCAATAAGGGAAACGGAACGCAGGAGATCAAAACAGACGGGGTATAACCGTCTCCATAACATAACCCCGCGCTCGATCGAAAAACCCATATACAAGAGTCTTGCAGAGATAGTAGGCAGTGACAGAAAAGCAAAAGAAAAGGCGCGGGCAATGGAGGAAGAGGAGTTCTACGGCAGGGACCTTTTCCAGACGTTGAAACGTCTTGAAAAAAAGATGATGGCCGCCGCAAAACAGCTTGATTTTGAGGAAGCGATATACTACCGCGACAGGATCAAGAAACTCCAGAAAGAGAAATAACTCCCGGTTATCCTGCATCTCCCGTGCGATGAAAGTGGTGCCGGCTCACGCCTTGAAAATCCTGAGCATCCTGTCAGCGGTATCCTCCGCAAGTTTCATGTCCGGCAGAACAAGATTCGGCAAACGGGAGAAAGGTATCATCTCAGCGGTAAGGGGCCCCCTGTAGCCCATCTTTTTCAGCGCCCTGATGACAGCCCTGAAATCCACGTCCCCTTCAAGCAGGTTGTCACCGAACCCGTGAAGGCCCCCGGCGCAGTCCTGCCTCTTGAAATTCTTTATATGCACCGCGGCGATACGCTTTCCAAGTATCTCAATCCAGTGCTCTGGGAAACCGTTGATAAGGCAGTTTGCTATGTCAAAATATACGCCCACATACCTGTTCTCAAACTGGTCAATAAAGGTTCTCATGGCAACAGGGTCCGCAAGAAAACCGTTCCAGACATTCTCTATCCCCATGATGACACCTGCTTCCGATGCCTCCGGCAGAAGGGACCTGATTGCCGCGGTGGAAAGTTCCCAGACCTTCGCATAGGGGATAACGGGCTGTTTCTCGTCCCACGGCACGAAAACCGCTCCGGGCACAACCAGGCATGTCCTGGCTCCGACCCATCCAGCGGCACGGATGTAATCCCTCGTGAAGTTGACCGCCTTTTTCCTGGCTGAAGATGATGGGGCTGCAAGAGACAGATTCCAGTAGTTCCCGGTGGCACAGGTTGCTATCTTCAATCCGAGTTCAGCGGCACACTTCCGGATTTCAATACACCTGCTCCGGGTTATTCCAGGCGAAAACTCTCCTGCCCCGAAAGTCATCTCCATCCCGTCAAGGCCCATTTCCTTCACTTCCTTCAAGGCCTGTTCAACCGGCTTGGAGCCCTCAAAGCCACCCAGCGTCCAGTAATTGATCTGCAGGATATTCTTCATTATCGGTCCCCCCTCTTTATGTCCACAAAACATTTCTCCCTTGCACTCCTGATAACCGCCTCTATCACAATAATCGTTTCCATGGACTCCTCCGGTTTCACGGCCACCTCCCCTCTGCCGTTGACCGCATCGTAAAGGTTATCATAGTAAGAAGGTATCTTCCACGCAGGACTACTGTAATACTCCGGCCTGAAAAAATCAAATTCAATCCCTTTATCAGCGGACGCAAATGTCATGTGTTTCAGCATGGCATCCTCGCAACGCTGGACCCAGTCATGGATAATAATTCCCTTCGTACCGAGGAGGTAGAACCGCGGTATAATGAAAGATTCACCCTGGGGCACGGCGGAAACTTCCGCAATCAAACCGCTTCCGTAAAGCATCCCCGCGGAAAAGAAACCCTGCCTGTTCCATTCATTGTCAGGATATGCGAGAGTACCCAGGACTTTTGCAGGCAACCCTCCAGCAAGTCTCAATATCTGGTCTATCAGATGGCTCCCCATGTCGTAAAGGCAGTCCACTTCCCCGAAACCTCCGAGATAACAGCTTCTTATGCATCTGACCTCGCCGAGCGTGCCTCGTTCAAGAACCTGCCTTATATCAAGATAGTCCATATCCCATCTTCTGTTTTGATGCACGGTGAGGAGTCTGCGGGTTTCATCCCTCACTTTTATCATTTCACGCGCTTCACCAGACGTTATGCACATGGGTTTTTCAACGACGACATTCCTGCCCGCTTTCAGGGATTTTACAGCGAGCGGGAAATGCGTGGTATGCGGCCTGGTGGCGATAATAACCAGTTCCACGTTCCTGTCCGCAAGCATCTCGTCAATATCAGAATAACCCCTGACATTGAAACTGCTGCAGGTCTGTTCCAGTCTCTGCCTGTTCACATCGCAGAATCCTATCAATTTGAATCTGTCATCATACTCAGCCGCAAGCGTTTTGCCGTGATGGTATGCGCCAAAACCGCAGCCCACAATGCCAACTCCGATTCTTGAACCCATGCCTACGCCTCCTTCCCCCAGTTGAACCATTTATCCCAGGGGTCCTTTTCCTGCTTGACAAGTCCCCTGAGATAAGAAATATTTTCAAATCTGTCCTCG
>CAYOFY010000012.1:0-31645 GCA_964403465.1 uncultured bacterium | reverse complement strand
CATGACATAAGTGTCTTTCCTGAGACGGAAAATCAATTCCTTTTCCACAATCTGTGCGCGTCAAAAAATTACAGAAATCCTTTAAGGCTCAGGAAACTCTCCCGTGCAAAAGAAATTCCGTCATATAGCATTATTTTACTGGGCATCTTTCTGATCGTTTCCGCCATTTCGTTTGTCATATATCTGCAACGGATAGAGAAAGAGCGGCAGATTGATGGGTTGATTGCGGAAATGAACAAGATGTTCTCTACGACATTCCCTGAAGTGAAGAAGATAGTGGACCCTCTTGTGCAGGCAAAGGAAAAGGTTATTCAGGGCATAGACACCCTGAGCATTACATACGGACATCCCTCGGTTCTCAAAACCATGGCGGAAGTGACTTCTCTTTTCCCTGAGAAAATAGATGCACAGATAGACCAGTTCAGTATTTCAGAAAAGACCCTGACAATATCGGGAACTGTGAATTCACTGAAATCCCTTGAAACAGTAAGAAACAACATAGAAAAATCCAGGGACTTTACGATAATAGACATGGGAACAATATCGTTTGACGAAAGAAACAGGCCAAATTTCAACATAACAATCGGTCTGCTTTGAACATGAAAAATAGGAAATATCTACTCTTTGCTGTTTTATTCATAATCCTTACAGAGATTAAATTCATCCTCATACCCGACAGAAACAGACTGAACTCACTGAATAAGCTCATCTCACAAAAAAAGTCTGAAATGCAAGAGCTTGAAAATCTGTGCAGGCAGTATACCGAGAATAGCAGCAAGGAGTCCAGAAATTCCCCAAATATTTCAAGAAAGGACTTTTCTCTTTTTTCCTACGCAGGGAATTTGATAAGGAAAAACAGCCTTGAAAGAAACGTTTCAGGAATTCAACCGCTTGCTGCCAGTGAAAACGAAGGATACCTGATAGAAAAAATCCGATTGAATCTGAATAGCGTTTCGCTGAAACAATTGTATGATTTCCTTTACGAAATTGAAATCTCGGAAAGCGCAGTTTATGTAAATGAATTCAGGATGCGCAGGAATAAAGAAAATCCATCTTCCCTCACCGCAGAAATAGTTCTGGTCGCCATAAAACCTGTCAATTAGAGCCGGGACCATGATGAAAGATATATATCTGATAGACGGCAGTGCTTTGGTATACCGTTCTTTCTATGCCATCAAGGATCTGAGAACATCTTATGGAAAACTCATCAATGCAACCTATGGGTTCACCTCAACATTGCTGAAAATTCTTAAGGATAGAAAACCTGATCATATGTGCGTGCTGTTTGACCTGAAAGCACCTACTATCAGACATGATGCGTTTGCTGCGTACAAAGCACAAAGAAAACCCATGCCAGATGAACTTGTGGAGCAATTGCCGCTTATAAAAAGAGTGACGGAACTTCTGGGGATAAGGCAGATGGTTAGAGAAGGTTATGAAGCCGATGACCTCATAGCAACACTGGCTGAAAAATTCAAATCGGAAGATTGCCGTATATTCATAGTAACGGGGGATAAGGATATCCTGCAATTACTTGATAAGAATATATTTGTCGTGAATCCCGACGGCTGGAAGATATTTACATTGGAAGATTTCCGGTTAAAGTATGGATTACCTCCAGAATCAATGCCGGATATTATAGGTCTCGCGGGAGATGCATCTGATAATATACCGGGTGTTTACGGGATAGGCGAGAAGACCGCATTGAAACTGCTTAAAGATTATCTAACTCTGGAAAAACTATATGAAAACCTTGAAAAAGTCGGTTCGGAAAGAGTGAAGGCCAGGCTGATAGAAAACAAGGACAGTGCTTTCATGAGCAAAAGACTTGCCATCCTGCAAAGAAGAGTTGACATGGATCTGAAGGCCGATGACTTACGTATCTCCGTACCTGATGTAAAAAGTCTGCTTGAAACCTTTGGACAGCTTGAGTTCAGAAGACTCATATCCGAGATAAAAGAGCTCTGTCCTTCTATCGCAGATTCCTGTATGGCAGAAGATGTTATAGCCCTTTCAACCGGGGAAGAAATACCTCTCGGCGAAATTAAAAAGGCCCCTGAGAAATACAAAGAAGTATTTGAGGACGACAACATAGAAAAATATGGTTTCAACCTTAAGGATATAATAACCTCAATGGCAAATGAACATATTGTATTCAGCAATCCAGCATTTGATTTTTCGATCGCCCGCCATCTCACGGGAAAAATACCGGATGCGTCAGATTATTATTCCCTCCTTGAAAAATACAGGGATATCATTAAAGAAATGGAACTTGAATATCTTTTTTTCAAGGTTGAAATGCCCCTTGTGAAGACCCTTTCATGGATGGAAGTCAACGGAATAAAAACAGACATAAAATTTCTTGAGCAGTTTAGCGCTGAACTTAACGAAGAGCTGGAAAAACTTCAGGACAGGATATATATGGAGGCCGGCGAAGTCTTTAATATCAATTCCCCTCAGCAATTATCTGCCATTCTATTTGAAAGACTGAACCTGCCGGTGCAGAGAAAAACAAAAACCGGGTTCTCAACCGACACCTCGGTATTAAAAGAACTTGCGGGTAAACATCCACTCCCGAAACTTGTATTTGAATACCGGGAACTTTACAAATTGAAATCAACATACGCGGAAGGACTGCTTCCCTTCATAGACGCTGGTACGGGAAGAATCTATCCGAGTTTCAGTCAGACCTCAACCTCCACGGGACGAATCAGCTGCAGCAATCCCAATCTGCAGAACATACCCGTAAGGACCGAACGGGGCAGCCGGGTCAGAAAAGCATTCTGCTGCGATACAGGCAATATTCTCTATTCCTTTGACTACAACCAGATAGAATTGCGTGTACTCGCCGATTTTTCGGAAGACCCGTATCTTGTCAATGCCTTCAGGCAAAATAAGGATATTCACAGTGAAACTGCAGATATTCTCTTTTCAGAGAATTCCCTCTTTTCACCTTCAATGCCGGTCCATGAACAGAAAGATCGCAGGAGGATAGCAAAGATCATCAACTTCGGGATATTGTATGGGATGAGCCCGTACGGACTTTCCAGAGAGCTGAGGATTCCGGTCAGCGATGCCGATAATTTCATAAAAGAATATTTCTCCAGATTCACGGGGATAAAAAACTATATTGATAAGACCCTCGCCGACGTTGAAAAAAACGGCTATGTATCAACAATCCTTAAAAGACGCCGGTACATCCCGGACATAACAAGTTCCAACAGAAATCTTAAAGAATTTGCAAAAAGAGCCGCGATAAATATGCCCATACAGGGTTCTGCCGCGGATATAATTAAAATGGCCATGAATAGTATCCACGAATACTTTTCCTTTGAAAAACTCAAGAGCAGGATGGTCCTGCAGATCCACGATGAACTTCTGTTTGAGGTATGCCCCGACGAAGAGAAGAAGATAGCTGGAAATGTCAAAGACATCATGGAGAATATCGTTAAGATGAAAGTCCCTATCAAGGCAGATGTTAAAAAAGGTTCGAATTATCTGGATATGACGGAATTATAATATATTTGTTTTGACATCAATGGTTTAAAGACGGTAGAATTAATAAATGAGGAATAATATGTCAATATTAAGAAAAGGTGCCATCTTCTTTCTTCTGCTAACTGCTTCCGGTATTTTTGCATACTGGGAATGGACCCCCAAGACGGGAAAGTGGATAAATCCTAAATATGCCGTAAAGGATACAGCAAAAGAACAATTTGAACTGGCAGAAAAATATAAAGAAGAAGGTGCATTAGAAAAGGCAATAAGAGAATATGAGAAGCTGTTAAAACATTACCCTGATTCTGAATATGCAGCACAGTCCTGTTTTTGTCTCGCGGAAGTTTATCAATCCACGGGAGACATCAGAGAATCTTTTGGATATTATCAGAAAATAGTGGACAGTTACCCTCAGTCACCGCTGGTCCTTGAGGCGGTGAAAAGACAGTCTGTCATGGCTGAAGAGCAGTTGAAAAAGAATTCAATCAAATTTATTGGAAGGCAAGAAGAAAAGGGGGATATGCTGGCCAAGGTAGTTGAGAGCCATCCTTATGGTGAGGAAACTCCCGAAAAAGCCATGCAACTGGGGAGCTTTTATCTTGAAATAAAGGAATTTGATAAGGCACGGGATGTTTTTAATGGGATGGTGATGAGATATACCAATCCATCAGTCATTGAAGAAGCGCAATTCTACCTTATAAAAACTGAATTCCTTTCAACTCCAGAGGTTTCAACAGACATAAAACAGTATCAGGAAGTAAAGAATAGGATAGATGCCTTTCTTCTGCTTTATCCCGATAGCAGTTATGGAAACGAGATAACCTCCATTCGCAATCAGTTGTCTGAGAGAGAAGCAAAACAATACTATGAAATAGCTTCCTTTTATGAAAGGACCGGGAAAAAGGACTCTGCAAAACATTATTACAGGATATTAGTTGATAACTATCCGGAAACTGATTATGGCAAAACTGCGGCCAAAAAGCTACGTGTTTCTGATTAGCATGGTCGTTTTTTTCAGCGGCTGCGGATATAAATTTATCACCGGAGCAGACAGAAAGATTTTCATCCATCCCATCGTTAATTCTTCAACCCAGCCACTTGCGGACATTTATCTGGACAGGGCTGTCAGAAAGATTTTTGTTGAAAACGCCGGGTTTTCCATCATGAATTCGGAGACCGCAGCCGATTATGCTCTTCATCTAAGCATACGAAAATGGGAACGCTCACCTCTTCTTTTTCCCGCTGACAATCCAAAGGAAATAGTAGTTGCGAAATTCTATATTGAAGCAGAAATTTCCGCATCAAAAAACAGCGAAAATTTGTTTGTCGATAAAGTGAGTGAAACATTTGACGAATCATTGTACACTGAATACAACGAAGATGAAGTTCTGGAAAAAATATCAGAAAAATTGGCACGGAAAATTTATTTTAAGCTCATCCAGGAAAATGAAAAAACAGGATCGCGATAACTGCATAATCCTCGGGATACCCGAAAAAGTCCAGGAGATTAAATTCAGTCTGAAGGAGAAATACGGAATAGATGATTTTGATATAAAAAGTATTTTTGCCAATGAAGTACCTTTTGGAAAAATTCTTGAAGACATTGAGTTCCTCCCGGTCTTTTCACCAAAGAGGATTTTGATTGTAAGAAACTGCGAGAAGTTGAACAAGGATTCTTGTGAGATATTGAAGGAATATTTTGAAAAACCTCTTCCATATATCTGCATTATATTGAGCGGAAATAGCATAAAGGACCCTCTGGCAGATTATGTTAATATTGAATCAGAAGAGGAGATTGATCGAAATGGACTTTTTCAAGGTATCTTTCGCACGGGACAGGGCGCCAGCAGACAAATTCTGATAAGAACGTTCAGAGAATATATCAGGAATAACCCTGCGGATTTCGCGACTGTCGTGAACGCAGCATCTATATATCTGAGGAATATCATCAGGAGGCAGAAGAGGATTGACAAGGGTATTATTGACAGGTACACTGCACTGCATCAACTTGATTTCAATCTTAAGACAGGAAGGTTCCATTCTGGAACTGAACTTGAAATATTTCTTGTTTATCTGCTATCCGGATGATTCGGTTTTAACACCGTACTTATTCTTAAACCTCGCCAGCCTGCTCTTTTTCCTTGCCGCAGTATTTTTGTGAATAATGCCTTTTGCCGCTGCCATGTCAATATTTCTATATGCCTTGCTGAGCAATTCCACAGATTTCGCATCCTGATTCAGAACCGCTTTTCTGGTTTCTTTCACCCCTGTTTTCATGGCAGATTTCTTCATCCTGTTATAGTTCCTTCTTTTTGCCTCCCGTCGCTGCCTTTTCATGACCGATGCTTGCCTTGCCATTTAAGTCTCCTTTACCCCGTGTCTGAAATCAGTGATAAGTGGTTAGTGAATAGTGATTAGTTTTGAAATCTTTCACTTACCGCTTTCTACTTATCACCCACCACTCTCTTTTCTTGAGGGCGTTTTGATTTTCTGCTTTTACTTTTTAAGTGGTATGATGTTACCACAAACTAAACCTTCTGGCAAAGCTTTCTGTCTTAATATATGAATACATGAATAGAAATATGGCAGAATTTGATGAATATTACAGAATGTTCGCAAAAAAACTTTATGCACTGGCGTTTAGGATGGTTAAGAACCAGCAGGATGCTATGGATATCGTGCAGGAAAGTTTTATGAAGGCCTATCAAAACTGGGGAAAGTTCAGAGGTGATTCAGCGGTGTCAACATGGCTTTATAAAATTACGCTCAATCTTTCTTACGATTTTTTGAAAAAGCGCGGCAGAATAGTTCAATTGCCGGAAAAGAAGGATTTTGAAGATACAAAAATCCGTGCAAATGAGAAGGAGATTATGAAATCTGATATGATAGATATGATAAAGGGTGTTATTGAAACACTTACGCCGAAACAAAAATCCATTTTCATGTTGAAATCCTACGATGAACTTACTTATAAAGAAATTGCAAAGATCATGAAGAGCCGCGTGGGCACGATAAAGGCGTCGTATTTTCAGATAGTCCAGAAAATCAGGAAGTCCGTATACGATAAGGAGGTGAACAGGAATGGGATGCATGGAATTTGAAAGAATGATCGTCGATTATCTATCAAAAGAGTTAGGCAAAGAAGAAAAGGAATTGCTCGAAAACCACCTGAAGGTTTGTGATGAATGTTCAAATTCCCTGGACGAATATAAGAATATTTTATGTGCCGCAAAAGGTATTGCGACACCTTTCCCCGACGAAAATTTCTGGACAGCGAGGTTGAAAGAAATATCTGGTTATCGGCCCAGAAGAACATTCCTTCTCAAACCCGTTATTCTGGTCACTTCATTGCTGTTGCTTGTCTCTCTTTTCATTGCAAGGGTTCCCAACGACCGAAAAGTAAGAACTGTCGGGAAAGGAAACGGTTACAGTCTGGTACTTCACAAACTCCCTTATTCGGAAGACCGCATTCTGGACAAGATTGAATTTGTTGATGACGCTTCTGCGGCAGAAGTGCTTGATGTTTTGTTTGAAACCAACAATGTCTCTTACCTCTTTGAAAAGTAATACAGCATGCGCCTCCCTTTTTTTCTTTGAGAGATCCTGCAAATGTAGTAATATATTTATATAGTATTTTCTACCGGAAAACGAAAAATACATGGGGAAAATTATAAAGAGCACAATCACTGCTTTAACTTTTCGCTGCTGACTTCAGCTTTGTTTGATATGGGCAAAAATATTGAGATAGCTGACATTTTTGATAGAATTGCAGATGCATTGGAATTCAAGGGGGAAAATTTTTTCAAGATTGCCGCTTACAGAAAGGCTTCAAGGGTTCTGAGAGAATATCACGGCGATATAGAGAAAAACATGAAGGCAGGAACCCTCTCTGAAATTGATGGTATTGGAAAGGGGATGGCCGAAAAAATTCAAGAGTATTTCCTGACGGGGAGCATAACAAAGTATAAGGAGACTATTTCCGATATACCTGAAGGTCTGCTTGAATTGTTTAACATACCCAACCTCGGCCCAAAAACATTGTACCTTATCTATAAGGACCTCGGTATCAAGACCCTCGAGGATCTGGAAAAGGCGCTTGAAGACGGTAGAATTGCCTCACTCCCCGGCATGGGAAGCAAGAAAGCTGCGAACATAATGAAAGGTATGGCACTTTATAAATCAGGCAAAGCAAGAACACCTTTGGGAATAGCATTGCCCGCCGCAGAAGAAATAATTGCACCGCTCAAAAAAATCACGAAAAAGGTTTCAATTGCAGGTTCATTGAGAAGGATGAAAGAGACCATAGGAGATATAGACATTCTCGCTACCGGGGATAAAAGTGCGGAAATAATAGAGAATTTTGTTTCACAGCGCTCGGTAAAAGATATCCTGGCAAGAGGAAATACAAAAGCATCAGTACTTATCGAGCCCCGGAATCTCCAGGTTGACCTCAGGGTGGTCAAAGAGAATTCATACGGAGCTGCTCTTCTATATTTTACGGGATCAAAAACCCACAATGTAAAAATACGGAGATTGGCAAAGGAAAAGAATCTCAAATTGAATGAATACGGAGTATTCAAAGGCAGAAAGAAAATAGCAGGGGAAAACGAGGAAGAGATTTATAGAACGCTGGGCATGAAATGGATCCCGCCCGAACTGAGAGAAGACAGGGGAGAGATAGAAGCTGCCATGGAGGGTAAGTTACCAAATATTATTGAACAGAATGATATAACGGGCGACCTTCATGTGCATTCAAATTATTCTGACGGCGTCAATGATATAAGAACTCTTGCACTCGCGGCAAGGAAGATGGGTTACAGGTACATAGGCATATGTGACCATTCAAAAACATCCCGCATAGCCGGGGGACTTGACGAGCAGTCACTCAACAGAAGGGATGAGGAGATCGACAGAATACAGGAAGAAATGCATGGAATAAGAATATTCAAAGGCATGGAAGTGGATATACTATCGGATGGACGACTTGATTATTCGGATACAGTGCTGGAGAAACTTGATTTTGTTATTGCTGCGGTGCACCAGGGTTTTGCAAAAAATGTTACCCATAGAATGAAAACTGCCATGGAAAATCCCTTTGTTGATATCATTGCCCATCCCACAGGAAGATTACTTTCAGGAAGAGAGGGTTATGTCATGAATCTTGAAGAGATAATCGAGCATGCTGCAAGAAAAAATGTTGCGCTTGAGATCAACGCTGCTTACGACCGTCTTGATCTTGACGATGCCAATATACTCAGGGCAAAGGAATTTCGAGCACGATTCGTCATAGGCACCGATGCCCATGATACCGAGATGTTAAAACAGATGAAACTCGGAATAGGCATGGCAAGGAGAGGTTGGCTTGAAAAGAAGGATGTACTCAACGCCTATTCCTGGGATAGTATCCCTCTGAGAAGGAGGAAAGGATGATACCGGTGATAATAGTAAAGGGCCAGTCCGTTGCGGAAGTCTGGGAGAAAAGTCTCGTTGAGCTCTGGGAAAAAGGCATTTCCGTTAGAACGGAATATGACAGGCCCGATGACCCGGAAAGCAGGGATGCAACAATGATTATGGTAATTGAAAATCCTTTTTCGGAACCGCGGATACACCTCGGTTTTCCCGGGGGCATGGAAGACCTTGAAAAATACAGACAGGAAGTAGTTGAAGGTGTTCACGACCACTGGATAAATCCCGAAGAAAAAAAATGGACATACACCTATCATGACCGTTTGTTTAACTATAACATACCCGACAGTTCAGAAAAGAAAAAAATAAACCAGATTGACTATATTGTTGAAAAACTCAGCGCAACGTTTTTCACGAGAAGGGCGCAGGCGATCACATGGATACCGTTTTACGACCCGGCCACCTATGACCCTCCGTGTCTGCAGAGAATCTGGTGCAGGATACTCAAAGCAAGTAATTCCGGCTTATATCTTGCCATGAACGTACACTGGCGTTCAAGAGACGCTTATCGTGCTGCTTTCATGAACATTTTTGGACTCACCTGCCTGCAAAAATCTATCGCCGACAGGATTTCAGAGAAAACGGGTGAAAAAATTACGGTTGGGCAGTATACGGATATCATTGATTCCTATCATATATACGGAGAAAGTTTTACTGATTTCAAAGAGCGCTTTCTTAACATGCTTGACAGGAGAGATTTTTACCATCCGGAGCATACAAAGAGCAGAACAATACGGAGTGACAGCCCGGTCGCACAAGCCGGATTTGAATACGGGAAACAACTGCTTGAAATGGAAAAGAAAACAGGCAAGAAGGGGGCGACACTCTGAAAAAAGTCCGCAGATTATTCTATTTTTCATATAGATGGATGAACGACAGAGGATATTAACAGTTCTGAATGGGGGTAAACCGGATACAATTCCGTGGTATGCAGATTTGTCATGGTGGTATGATGCTGAGAAGACTAAAGGAAATTTAGCAGAAAGATATAAGGGCGAAACAGGTTATTTAAGACTGCATCAGGATGCAGGAGCGGGTATTTATCTTTACCCACCCCGGGTATGGAGAGAAGAGTATCCCGGAGAAATAGTCTTTTCAGAAAAACTGGAAGGTAATATCAAGATTTCCCATGTTACTACTCCCACAGGCCAGCTGGAATCAATCTCTAAATATCTTCCTGAATCGTACACTTTCGCTTATCATTCTCATTATATCAAAAAACCCGAGGATCTTGCTGTCCTGAAGTATATATTTGAAAAAAGGAAGGTTTTTCCTGATTACAGTGATTTTGAAAGGATAGACACGCTCTGGGATGGAAGCGGAATACCTGTATGTCTGGCACCAATCTGTACTTCTCCTTTACAGACACTTATTACAAGATGGGCCGGTGTTCAAACAACAATAGATCTTATTATGGAGTACCCCAAAGAAATGGAGGAGACAATGACATTCTTGCAGGACTGCGATGAAAAAATCTTTGAAATAATTGGAGAGTCGCCCTGCAAGATTGTCGAATTTCCCGAGAACCTTTCAGGAGAAATCACAGGAAAAAGTCTGGTTGAAAAGTATGAATTGCCCTATTGGACAAAAAGGATAGCCCAACTCAAAAAGAAAGAAAAATTTGTTGGCGTACATAATGACGGGGCGGTAAAACCCACCGTTTCTCTGCTTATCAAAGCCGGTTATTCATTTATTGAAGCAGTGACGCCGTTCCCGGTGGGAGACATTACGTTTGAAGAGATTGAAGAGATAATCGGGGATAATGTCATTGTCTTCGGTGGTATTCCGGGAGCTCTCTTTTCTCCTCTATACTCTGACGAATATTTTGAAAACTTCCTGAGAAAAACTATTGCCTTTTTTTGCAAAAAAAATTACATATTAGGCGTGGCTGACCAGGTTCCTCCGGATGCCACATTGAAAAGGATTTCTTTCGTTAGAGAAGCTATAGAAAACTTTTGACTCAGGAAAAATGAAGAGTGAAACAGAAAAATTTCATAACAATAGGAGAGAAATGAAGAAAGTGAAAATGATATTTATCGTTCCTTATTGTCATGCTGACTGGGCATGGACTTTTACAAGAAGATGGCATGAGAAAAGATATGTTCTTGTGTTTGATGAGGTTCTTGATACATTAAGGAATCATCCCGAATTCAGATGGTACTTTGACACCTACAAGACCGAAGTTGAACCGTTCCTGAAAAAAAGGCCGGAAAAGTTCAGGGAATTGAGGCAGAGAATTCATGAGGGAAAGATTGGAATATGCGGTACCTATACCAACCTCAGACCCTCCATGGTAGGAGAAGAAACACAGATACGGGATATACTGATGGGAAGGAAGGTCTATGGAAAACTATTCCCCGGAGCAGATCTGACGGTTTATGCGTCCACCGTTGATGTTTCAGCCGGGCATCCTCAGATGCCCCAAATTCTGAAGAAGACCGGATACAGATACTTCAGATTCTGGAGACCCCACACCGCTTTATCCGCAAAGAAAATACCCCTGGAATTTTACTGGAAAGGACAGGACGGAAGCAAAGTTCTTTGCAGCCGGGGTCCTTATCCCGGTTTTAACTATTACAGAGAACTTGAAAAAAATTTTAAAGATGAGTTGGATTGCGACCGGGAACTTTCCCCCGCAGGAATAAGATGGATAAGCATGGGAATGGATGATACAAGACCTCTGAGAACTCCTTACGAAGACAAAAAAATACCCGTTTTTCGTTTCATGAATAACTGGAATAGTTCAAAACGAACACCTGTCGCATTTGCCGTACCGTCTGAATATTTCAAAGAAATTGAAAAAGAAAACTTGCCTGAAATAGAAGGTTCTCTGGACCCGTGTGAAGTCAGCTACAATGTCGGGTGGGGCGGTTCAAACGGATTGTTCTGTCTGCGGCAGGCGAATGAAGTGAATCTCACGGAAGTGGAAAAGTGGACGGCAATTGCGTCTCTACTGGGCTTTAAAAACGTATTCAGGGAAATTGGCCAGTTGTGGGAAAAACACCTGCTTTCCTGTGCGCATTCAACCCAGTGGCTTTTTGAAGAAGATTTTTGTGAACTGCTCCAAATCGCCATTTACGTTAAACAGAACTGTAATGCAATAAAGAAAAAAGTTCTGTCTTTTCTGAGTGATAAATTGTCCGGTAATAAGAACTCTGAATTTATTATTTTTAACCCTCTCTGTCGCAACAGGGAAGAAAAGATTTTTCTGAATATAGCACTCCCTATGGGAGAAACAAGATTCAAACTTTGCGATGGTAGCGGCAAAAATGTGCCTTTCCAGGTCATAGATACAAACAGTGGCGGCGGCCCGGAAGAAAAAATCTTTGAGCATCGTATAATGGCAAAGTTGATTCTTCCTTCAACAGGATATAACACCATTTCCGTGATAAAAGGGAAAAAGGATAAGAAACAGATGGAGAACGTTCCATTTTCGGTAAAAATGCATGGTGCGGAAATCACCAGGGTTGAAGCGTTTGGAAAGATATATCAGGCTCATGAAGGAAATAGTTTCGGCAATTTAAAACTATACAGGGTTGATACAACAAAAGGGGTTCTGCATGTAGGTCCTGTAACAGGACATGGAATCGCAGAATGGAAATACACGGAAAAACAGGATGACGGGGAACTCTATGCCTCTTATCATTCACAGGGCAGAATAGGAAAGCACAACATAGAAAGAAGAGTTTTCATCTATAAGGACGAAGCCCGCATAGAATTTCACACACAGGTGGACTGGAAAAAACAGGACGGTTTTCTGACTCTGGAATTCCCAATAATTCCCGGGGGAGTTTACCACGGAGATTTTCCGTTTGGCGTGGAGGAAAAAAGGATGGATATCGAGTCTTTTGACAGGTCCTTCGAAAGGTATAGAAAAAACCTGTTCTTCGCCAAATCTTTTATTACCTGTACAGATAAGAAAAAGAGTATTTCTTACGTCAATTATGATGCCACGCATTATTATATTCTCAATGAAAAATCCATAGGCAATATCCTGCTCAACAGTTTCACAAAGAGGCAAGGATGGGAAAGATTTATCAACAAATCAATTATGTGTGAGGGGCAACACAAGTTTGTCTCTCATCTTATTTTTCATCCGGGTGACTGGAAAAAATATCATCTGCCCGCAGAGGCGGAAAGATTCGTATATCCTCCTGAAGTGTTATATGTCAGAAGAGAGGGGAAGGGAAGGTTGTCTTCAGTATTTTCATTTCTTTCGATATCACCTCCCAATCTCGTTCTCACCGCATTTTATAAAGAGGGAGATTATTATATCCTCAGATTTTATGAGGCGGAGGGAGTGAATACATCCGCTGAAATCCGTTATTTTAAACCGCTAAGGCAAGTTGCAAAAACAGACATAGAAATTAAAAAGATCGTAAACCTTTCCGTAAAACAACATTCTGTCAGGTTTAACGTAAAACCTAATGAAATCGTAACTTTAAGGGTCCTTTTCTAAAATTACCATCATGCCTCAAAGATTTTTTTCAAAGAATTTCTCTCATATTGTATAATTTTTAGATAATGAAAGAAAAGGTTGTGATATTCGGTGCAGGACAGATAGGAAGGGGATTCATAGGGGATATATGTAACAGTTCAGGTTATTCACTCGTATTCGTAGATGTTGATGAAAATCTCGTAAGAAAACTTAACGAAAACAGGGAGTATCCGCTATGGCTGCTCGGAGATACAAAGACGGAACGAAAGATAACTGATTTGTCGGCGCTTGGTCTTTCAGAGACGAATGAGATTGCCGGGGAGATTAAATTCGCCAACCTTGCTTTTACTGCGGTGGGAGTTAACAACCTTCCTTCTTTAGCACCTCTCCTGGCAAAGGGTATCAAGAAAAAAGCACTGGAAAATCCTGACTCTTACCTGAATATTGTTATATGCGAAAACATTCTCGGAAGTTCAGGGATCTTGAAGCAGGCTACCAGGAAATATCTTAGCGACTCTTTTCTGCCTTTCCTGAATGCAAAAACCGGCTTCATAGAAACCGTTGTCAGCAGGATGGTATCTCCGCTGACAGAAAATATGCGTAAAAAAATGCCGCTTCTTGTAACTGTGGAACCTTACAACATACTGCCTGTTGACAGGAAAAGCTTCAAGGGTGAAATTCCACCCATAAAAGGATTTTATCCCGTTGACAACCTCTTCCCTTACGAAGAACTTAAACTATTCGTGCATAATCTGCTGCATGCATGTCTCGCATACGCGGGGTATCTGAAAGGATACAGGTACATATGGGAAACCCTTGGCGATACTGACATAAAAAATCTCCTGAACGGAGTCATCCGTGAAGCAAAATCCGCCCTCATGAAAAAACACAATTTTGAAATTGTGGAAATTGAAAGTTACATCTCAGATCTGATAAGGAGGTTTGGCAATAAGTTGCTGGGTGACACGGTTTACAGAGTGGGGCGCGACCCAATAAGGAAAATAGGTGCGTCGGACAGGATAGCCGGAGCAATAAAACTGTGTCTTTCCCAGAATATATCTCCGAGAAATATCTGTTTTGTTATGGCCTGCTGTTTATGCTATAATTATCCCGAAGACGAAAAAGCGCTGGAATTGCAGGACATTATAGGAAAAAGGGGGGTTATTTTTGCCTTGCAAGAAATTTCCGCAATTAAAGAAGAGCCGATTATTGAAAAAATTTTAGAGGATTATAATGAAATACAAGATGAAGGCGGCAGTTCTGAAGCACCCGGAGGAGCTTTCCGTAGAAGAGACAGCCATACCGGTACCGGGAGATAATGAAATCCTCCTGAATATTAAAGCCTGCGCCATATGTGGCACGGATGTGAAGGTTTTTCACCACGGACATAAACACATTGTTTTCCCCAGAATAACCGGACACGAGGTGAGCGGAACAATCAGTGCCGTCGGGAAAAATATAAAAGAGTACAGCAACGGCGACCGTGTAGCCATCGCCCCGGCAATCCCCTGTGGCAGATGTTACTACTGCAGGAAGGGATATCAATCAATGTGCGACAATCTTAAAGCGATAGGTTATCATTACGACGGCGGATTTGCCGAATATATGCTGGTGCCGGAAGATGCCGTGCGAAACGGATGTGTGAACAGGATTCCGGGCAATGTCTCTTTTGAAGAAGCATCAATAGCAGAACCCCTTGCCTGTGTAATAAACGGCCAGTCTCTCAGCCGCGTTGAAACGGGAGACACCGTATTGATTCTCGGAGCAGGGCCCATAGGGTGTTTTCACGCTGAGTTCGCCGCAACTACAGGGGCGGGAAAGGTAATACTCGCCGATATTTCGCCGGAACGCATTAAGATGGCCGAGTTTACCGGAAGTTCTCTCGTGGATATGAGTAAAAACGATATCAGAAAGGTTGTTGCCGAGATGACGGGGGGACGGATGGCTGACAGGGTTATAGTTGCAGTAGGCGCTTCTCAACCGCAGGAACAGGCGCTGGAACTTGTTGCGAAAAGGGGGTCAATAAATTACTTCGGAGGACTCCCCAAGGAAAAACCGTTCATAAATTTCAACAGCAACCTTCTGCATTACGGAGAATTCTTTGTCACCGGCACCCACGGTTCAAATCCAATGCATAACAGGATTGCGCTGGATTTAATTTCTTCAGGAAGAATAAACGCCAGAAGATACATTACTCACACCTATTCGCTCGAAAACATAAAAGAAGGATTAAGAAAGGCAGAAAATAAAGAGGGGCTGAAAATAATTATCACCCATGAGAAGGAGAAATGATGAGCGCAGGTATTGACAGAGAACTTGCATCAAGACTTCTCAGACAAATGATGGAGATACGTCAGTTTGAAGATAAAATAATGGAATTGCTCGCCAAGAACATAGCTGAGGGAGGTTCTCATCTCTATGCAGGCATGGAAGCGGTTGCAACCGGAGTCGTATCAATGCTCAGACCGGACGATTACATAACCAGCACACACAGAGGACATGGACATGCCATTGCCAAGGACGGAGATTTGAAAGCACTTATGGCAGAGATACTGGGCAAGAAAACAGGTGTATGCAAAGGCAAGGGAGGCTCGTTGCATCTCGCCGACGTTTCCAAGGGCAATCTTGGGGCGAATGGAATAGTTGCGGGCAGTCTCGGGATAGCCACCGGAGCCGGGTTATCCATGAAAATAAGAAATACCGGCCGGATCGTTGTGTGTTTTTTCGGTGACGGAGCAACCAACAACGGAATATTTTTTGAATGCCTCAACATGGCATCCCTGTGGAAATTGCCGGTTGTCTATGTTTGCGAGAACAACCTGTATGGAATGAGCGTATCCGTCAAGCGGGCAAGTGCGGTTGAGGATCTTTCAAAGAAGGCACTTGCCTTTGACATGCCCTCGGAGACAGTTGACGGACAGGACGTAATGGCCGTGAGACAGACCTCCGGCAGATGGATTGAGCATGCAAGAAACGGGAAAGGCCCCAGTTTTATCGTGGCTAACACCTACAGATATTACGGCCACAGCAGGAGTGATACACGAACGTACAGGACAAGAGAAGAAGAGAAATTCTGGCGTGAAAGAGACCCTATCAAATTATTTTCTGCCAGGATGATAGGGGAGGGAGTTTTTACTCCTCAGGAAGTTAGCGAGGTTGAAGAATTTGTTACGGGAGAAATGGAGGAAGCGGTTGATTACGCCATAAAGAGCCCTCTTCCAGAACCGGATGAACTGTATACCGATTTGTACGTATAAAGGAGATTTGGCAGAATGCGGGAGATAACATACAGACAGGCGCTGAATGAGGCCCTTATGGAAGAGATGGAAAAAGATCAGGATGTCTTTCTCCTGGGAGAGGATATTGCCATCTATGGCGGCGCTTACGGTGTAACTGCTGACCTGTGGAAAAAGTACGGGGATCGGAGAGTTCTTGACACCCCGATATCCGAAAACGCGATAGTGGGGGTCGGACTTGGAGCGGCGCTGACGGGTATGAGACCTGTGGCCGAGATCATGTATATAGACTTCATCGGCCTGTGCCTGGAGCAACTCAACAATCAGGTGGCCAAGATAAGGTATATGTTCGGCGGAAAGTGCACCGTTCCGCTGACCATAAGAACAGAGGGGGGAGCCGGGAGAACACTGGGCGCTCATCATTCACAGAGTCTTGAGTCATGGCTTATACATATTCCGGGAATAAAGGTTGTTATGCCATCGACCCCTTACGATGCAAAGGGTCTTCTCAAAAGTTCCATAAGGGAGGATAACCCTGTTGTTTTCATAGAGCATAAAATGTTGTATAACACGAAAGGCAAAGTCCCCGAGGAAGAATACATCATTCCCATAGGTGTTGCAGACATAAAAAGAGAAGGCAGCGATGTGACACTTGTAACTTATTCAAGAATGCTTCTTGTATGCATGGAGGCAGCGGCAAGACTTGAAAAGGAAGGAATCTCAACAGAAATAGTGGATTTGAGAACATTGCTTCCTCTTGACACGGAGACAGTTGTAAGATCAGTCAAGAAGACAAGCAGAATGGTAATAGTGGAGGAAGACTGCAAAACAGGAGGAACTGGCGCAGAGATAAGCGCTCAAATAATGGAAAATGCTTTTGACTGGCTGGATGCTCCCATAGTACGTGTTGCAGGAGAGGATGTACCTATGCCGAAAAGCCCTGTCCTTGAAAAATTGGCTATCCCCGATGCCGAAAGAGTGTACAGGGCAGTGAGCAAGCTGGCAAAGGAAACGTAAAATGGTAAGGGAAATAATAATGCCCAAACTCGGTGAAACGATGGAGGAGGGTTATATCGTTTCATGGAAGAAGGCCGAGAGAGATAGTGTTGAAAAAGGGGAAGTGCTTTTTGAGGTAATGAGTGACAAAACGAACTTTGAGGTCGAGTCCCTGCATAGCGGTTATTTGATTAAGAAGCTATATGAACCATCTGACAAACCGATACCTGTGACTACCATAATAGGATACCTTGCAGACACTCCTGACGAGAAGGTGCCTGCCGTAGAATCGAAAACCGGTGAGCGAAAATCCGAAGGAGAACGGAAAGTTAAGGTTACAGCAGAAACCGCGCCTGCTGAGAAGGAAAGTGAAATGGCAATGATTTCCGGCGAACCTTCAGAAAGATTGAAAGCAAGCCCTCTTGCGAAAAAAATGGCGCGGGAAGCAGGTATAGATATTTCCGTGGTAAAGGGCTCTGGCCCAGGCGAGAGGATAGAGAAAAAAGACGTCCTGGAATACCTTTCGACAAGAAAAGAAAAAGAACAGGGGGCTGGTGAATACCGGATACAAGAGTGGACTCCGTTGAGAAGAATCATAGCAAAACGGCTAACTGAAAGCAAAAGGGAAATCCCGCATTATTACCTTCAGGGCAAATTCTTGGTAGACAGGGTGGTCCACCTCAAGGAAAATTTGAAGGAAAAGCAAGATACTGAACTCACCTATACGGATTTCCTGATATTTGCAGCCGCAGGGGCAATAAGGGAATACCCGTTGATAAATGCGCGGCTGATCAACGGCGAAATCAGGATATATTCGGCCATTAACATAGGGCTGGCCGTGTCCGTAGAACAGGGATTGCTGGTACCGGTTCTGAAAAACTGCGAAGCAATGGACATAAGAAGCATAAGCATCGAAAGAAAAAAAATTATTGAAAAAGCCAGGGCAAGCATGTTATCCGAAAACGAAATGAAAGATGCCGGATTCATCATTTCCAATCTCGGCATGTATGGTGTTGAAAATTTTCAGCCAATAATAAGCCCGCCAGGAGTCGCAATAATGGGCGTTGGAAAAATAGGGAAAGAAATGATTGTCGTTGACGACACTCCGCAAATCCATTATGTAATGAACGTTTCCTTCTCTTTTGACCACAGGGTGATAGACGGTTCCTATGCGGGGCTTTTTTATAAGCGTTTCAAGGAAACTTTTGAAAACCCTGCAACGGGATGAGACGGCGATATCAGAGGCGGATTCTGAATATGTTTGAAAAGATAAAAGAGGATATAAAAACGGTTTTTGAAAAAGACCCTGCTGCGAGAAATATGTTTGAGGTATTGACATCATATCCAGGGCTGCATGCTCTCTTCATTCATAGAATTGCTCACTTTTTATGGACCAGAGGGGAAAAAAGTATCGCGCGTTTTCTTTCCCATATCAACAGGGTCCTGACAGGCATTGAGATACATCCTGCGGCAAAAATAGGCAGGAGGTTTTTTATTGACCATGGAATGGGAGTGGTGATAGGTGAGACAGCAGAAATTGGAGACGGTGTTCTCCTCTACCAGGGCGTGGTTCTGGGGGGAACTTCAACGGAGAAAAAGAAACGTCATCCCACGATAGAAAACAATGTCGTGATAGGAGCCGGTGCCGTGGTGCTCGGTGCCATAACAGTCGGTGAAAATTCGAGGATAGGGGCGGGTTCCGTCGTTATTAAGAATGTACCCCCGTGTGCAACCGTCGTTGGAGTCCCTGGCAGAATAGTGGGAGAACACAGGGTTGAAAAGATAGACCTTGACCATGCAAAACTTCCTGACCCGATTGCAGATGCCCTGAGAACAATACTTGAGGAGCAGGAGAAACTGGAACAGAGGATTTTGACCATTGAAAACATGGAAGGACTTCGATGCAAGATAGACGAGTATTTTGAGAAAAAGAAAAAGGAGATAGCAAAGATATTCCCGATAAATTCAGAAACAAGGGGGCAGGATGAATAGAAGATATAATATCAGTTTTTTTCTTTTACTTCTTGTATCTACCTACCTGTATTCTGACCAGATAACGCAGTATCATCATGTGAAGAAGGGTGAGAATCTCTCCTCGGTCGCAAGAAGGTATCATACTACCGTCACTAATATAAAGAAACTCAATAACCTCAAATCTGCCGCCATATACCCGGATCAACGGCTTATAGTCAAAAGGTCTGAAAACAAGGAGGATTCCGGCATATCATGCGGATGCGAAACAGTGTACTACGTAGTGGAGAAAGGAGATTCCCTGTCGCGAATCAGCAGAAAGTTCAATGTTACCGTATCCCAAATAAAGAGAAACAATAATCTCAAAAGCAATATCATTGTTGCAGGCCGCAGGCTTAAGATAGAAGTACCCCGGAAATTGCCAGACATAGAAACACCACAGCCCATCATGGGCGAATTGTCCGAAAAGGTATATCACAGGATAAAAAAGGGAGAAACGCTGGAAATACTGGCGAAGGAATATAATGTGACCCCCGAACAACTGAGAGATGCGAATCTTCTTTCTGATGGGGACTTCAAGGAAGGACAGATGATTGTGGTTCCACCGGTACCTGTGGTAACGGAACTTGTGGTAACGGACAACAGCACAACAGATTCCGATGTCCTGCAGGAAACCAGCATGAGAGATGCGTTGCTCAAAGAATCTTTCAGTTACCTTGACATGCCATATAAATTGGGCGGAACGGGCAATACTTCCGTTGATTGCTCCACCCTCACAAAACTTGTTTACAAGAAGATATGTGTGCCACTTCCGAATACCGCTTTTTTGCAGTTCCAGGAAGGCACGCCGGTTGACAGGGAAGAGATGACCGAGGGAGACCTGGTTTTTTTCAAGAGAAGGGGCTTTGTGGGACATGTGGGAATATATATTGGCAATAATCTTTTCATTCACGCCAGTACGCAGGAAAGAAAAGTTACTATCGCCTCTCTTGAAAATTCATACTTCAGGCGTAATTTCGCGGGAGCAAGAAGATATATCCCGGATGATGAATCGTTGCTTGCAAGGAGATTCGGAAATGTTGTCAGCAAATAGCGGATGCAGGTGGATGGAATTTGTCTGGAATGGCATAACCTCCTTGATAATGGAAAATGACATCCTGAGGATTGAGATTCTTGCAGACAAGGGAACGGACATAGTGGAATTCTTATACAAGCCTCTGGATATTGATTTCATGTGGAGAAGCCCCATACCCATGCACAAACCCTTTTCCCTTATAACGACGGCGGAGGGAAAACTTGGAAATTTCCTGGATTATTACCCGGGAGGATGGCAGGAAATTTTTCCAAACGGCGGTGGTATATGCGAATATAAAGGAGCCATTCTCGGATTGCATGGAGAAGTCGCGCTAATGCCATGGAAATTCCAACTGATTGAGAGCAACAATCACAGGATATCCATAAAATTTCATACCGAAACTTATAGAACTCCTTTTCTCATAGAAAAGACTATCTCAATGGAAAAGAATAATCCCGCAGTTTTCATAGATGAAAGGGTGACAAACAAATCCGGAGAAGAAATGGATTTCATATGGGGACATCATCCGGCATTTGGAAAGCCTTTCCTTTCCGCTGACTGCGTGATAAGAATCAAGAAAGCGCTCATATCCGTCGGACAGGGGGACGGAAAATCATTTACCAATCTTAAAAATACTGCGGGTATATGGCCCCTGGTTGAAGGTTCAAGCGGCAAGAACACAGTTGACATCAGCATCTGCCCGGCAGAGAAAGACAACGTTTCCGAGGTAATGTTTTTATCCGGGTTGGAAGACGGGAATTATGAGATTTTCAACAATAAATTGAAAGTTGGGTTCAGACTGGAATTCCCGTTGAATATATTCAGGTACATATGGTTCTGGAGGATAGCGGGGGGCAGTTACAATTATCCATGGTACGGCAGAAACTACAATATAGCCCTTGAGCCCTTTTCAAGCTTACCGGGATTGGATGAAGCGGTGCGAAGAGGAGACCAGTTGAAACTGAACCCGGGAGAAAATCTTAAAGCTTCAATGAAGGCAAGTATAACGACCGGCTGATACCGAATAACAGGCAAAATCAAAGTTTCCTGCCATTTAAGTATCCGTTAAGATGGAAAAATATGAGATAGTTATCGGGCTTGAGGTACATGCGGAATTGCTCACAGAATCGAAAATGTTCTGCGGATGTTCCACCAGATTTGGTTCAAGGCCAAACAGCCAGATCTGTCCCGTTTGCACAGGGCTCCCCGGGACGCTGCCGGTTGTCAACATCAAGGCCATTGAACTGGCTCTGAAAGCGGTTGTTGCTTTGAACTGCAAACCTTCCGCATTTTCCAGGTTCGCAAGAAAACACTATTTCTATCCCGACCTGCCTAAAAATTATCAGATTTCCCAATACGAAGAACCGCTTGCTGCGGAAGGATATCTTCAAATAGACGGCAGAAACATCAGACTGAAAAGAATTCATATGGAGGAAGATGCCGGCAAACTTGTACATTCTCTTGAGGAAGGCAGTTTTTCCTTTGTGGACCTTAATAGAAGCAGCGTACCGCTTATTGAAATTGTTACCGAGCCCGATATCAGAAGTTCTTCCGAAGCGGAAAACTTTCTCATAAACCTTAAGAGAATTCTTGAATATCTTGAGGTGAGCGATTGCAACATGGAAGAGGGTTCTCTGAGATGTGACGCCAACATATCGGTAAGAAGAGAGGGCGATAACATTCTTGGAGTCAAGACGGAGATCAAGAACATGAATTCGTTCAAATCTGTCAGGAAGGCACTCGACTATGAAACGCGCAGACAGATATCCCTTTTGAAAAAGGGAGGAGAATTAAGTCAGGAAACGAGACTGTGGAACGAAGATCTTCAGATTACTGAAGGGATGAGAACAAAGGAAGAGGCTCATGATTACAGGTATTTCCCGGAACCGGACCTTGTCCCCTTTGCAATAGATGAATCATTAATGGAGAAAATAACCGCACAGGTTGGAGAGCTTCCGACTCAAAGGAAGGGGAGGTTCATGGAGGAATACAGACTTCAGGAATACGACGCCGAGATTATGACTTCCAGGAAAGAGACTGCGGATTATTTCGAGAAATGTGCGGCAGCATGCTCAAAGCCGAAAATCATAGCAAACTGGATTATGGGAGACCTTGCCGCCCTGCTCAAATCAAACAAGATTTCAATTGAAGATTCCCCGGTAAAACCGGAAAATCTGGTCAGGATAGTAATGATGTTGGAGGATGGAAAAATCACAGGTAATATTGCAAAAACAGTTCTTCAGGAGTCTTTCAGGACAGGCAAATCCCCGGAGACAATAGTATCTGAAAGAAACCTTGTCCAGATAGAGAACGAAGAAATAATCAACTCCATTATAAAAGAAACAGTGGCGGAGAATTCCAGGGCGGTACAGGATTACAGGAACGGCAAGGAACAGGCGGTATCCTATCTGATTGGACAGATTATGCGAAAAACAAAAGGTCAGGCTAACCCGGCCCTGCTCAGGAAGAATTTGTTGGATTATTTGAATAAACTCTGATAAAGGGTACAATCGTAAGGACTCTTTTGATAATAAGGATGGGGTTCTCATGAATTTTGGCAGAACTGGATATCATAAGTCACGCAAACAAGGAAAGGCCAGGAGGAATTCTTTATGAAGAAAAAAGTGTTATTGACGGTTATCAGTATGTTTTCTCTTGCAGTTATAATAGGAGGCGACGCAAGGGTTTCCCAGGCCCGCAAGCAGGAGGAAGAAGTTTACCGGAACATTGAGCTTTTTATTGATGCGATGAAAATTGTCCAGAATCAATACATAGAACCGGTGGAAAATAAGAAACTTGTTTATGGAGCGCTGAAGGGCATGCTCGGTTCCCTGGATCCTTACAGTTCCTTCCTTGAGCCTGATCTTACACAGGAACTTCATATTGAAACAAAGGGTGAATTCCACGGAGTGGGAATGGAGATAACGCTCAAGGATGGAATAATAACAGTTGTGAGCCCTATAGAAGAAACTCCTGCATGGAATGCAGGGATAAAGACCGGCGACAAGATAATAGAGATTAACGGGGAATCAACAAAGGGTTTCAGCACTTTTGAAGCCGCGCAAAAACTCAGAGGGCCAAAGGGTACGGAGGTAACCATAAGTGTTCTTAGAACCGGAGCCTCTGACCTGAAGAAATTTACTCTTGTAAGGGATGTCATAAAAGTGAAGTCAATCAAGGAAAAGGATCTTGAAGGGAACCTTGCCTATGTCAGGATCAGAGATTTCCAGGAGAGAACCGCGGCAGACCTCTCCACGGTACTGCAGAGCCTTAATGAGAAGAATATTGACGGAATTATTCTCGACCTCAGGAACAATCCCGGAGGTCTTCTCAGTTCCGCAATTGATGTCAGCGAATTATTCCTGCCCAAAGACAAGCTCATAGTATATACGCAGGGCCGTGAAGAAAGTGATAAGAATACTTTCAACAGCAGGAAAAATCCCGTTTGGAGTAAACCGTTGGTATTATTGACCAACCAGGGCAGTGCAAGCGCGTCGGAAATACTCGTCGGAGCATTGAAAGATAATATGAAGGAGATAACCATCGTAGGAGCGAAGACTTTCGGCAAGGGATCGGTACAGAACCTGATACCTCTCAAAGACGGCTCTTCTCTTAAATTAACCATTGCTCATTATTACACACCTTCCGGTATTTGCATTGAGGGAAAGGGCATCGAACCAGATGTGGCGATTGAGATGCCCGAAGATACTATTGTAATACCGGGAGAGGCCGGGGATTTGCAGTTTGATAAAGCACTTGAAGTACTTAGAAAGATTGTCTCAAACAACAATGTCCAAGAGAAACAGAATACCTGAAGAGCGGCTCTCTCCGTTTTTGCCTCTTTTGTTGTTCCTGGTATTGTGCATACTCCTGGCAATAACGGGAATCCTCAGAGAATACAGAAAAGACAGGACTGTCGGTCCGGTTATAGGAAGATTGAAGTTGCCGATAATAAAGAAGAAAATCATTCCTCGTGAAAAGACAGGCAAACTGCAGATTGCCTTTATTATAGACGATGTAGGGTGGAACAAGGATATCATAAAGGAAATTGAAGAAATAAACAGGCCCCTTACCCTCTCCTTCCTGCCCAAGGCTCCCTACAGCAAGGATATTTTTGAAGCAATGAGGAAAAAGGATGAGTTTGAACTGATATTGCATCTACCCCTTGAGCCCAACCCTCCGGCACAGTCTTATGATAAGGGATTAATAAAAACGAAAATGACGGATGAAGAAATCATAAAGCAATTTAACGAGGACATCAAGGGTTACTATCCCCATATAAGAGGATTGAATAATCACATGGGTTCTTCCTTCACATCCGATGAAGAAAAGATGCGGATCCTTATGGAAGAGTTGCGCGAAAAGAGACTTTTCTTCGTCGACAGTCTTACAGCAAAACAAAGCAAAGGCTACACACTGGCCAAGGAAATGGGTATAAAAACTGCCCAGAGGGACATTTTTATTGATAACGACTCGAGTCCCGAATATATACAAAAACAGGTGAAAGAACTTGTCGAGATTTCAAGAAAACAAGGTAAGGCGATAGGCATCGGCCACGCACGGAGAAACACAATATCCGTTCTAAAAAACATCATCCCCGAAATAGAGAAAGAAGGTGTGGAAATAGTTCCAGTCTCGTCACTTCTTGAATGACAATGATAATAGTCGGAATAGAAACTTCTTGCGATGAAACAGGAATCGGATTGCTAAAAAACAGGAAAATTTCGGCCAATCTTGTAGCCAGTCAGGAAAAAATACATTCTGTCTTCGGCGGAATTGTGCCTGAACTTGCAAGCAGAGCTCATCTCGAGCGAATTGATAAGTTGTTTTTGAAAACTCTTGAATACAGCGGAATCAAGGCCGCAGATATCAACTATATCGGCGTAACAAACCATCCTGGTCTGAAGGGTTCTCTTATGGTCGGGGTTTCATTTGCATGCTCTCTTGCTTACGCACTTGATGTCCCGCTGTATAAGGTCGATCACCTGCATTCGCATCTTGCTGTAAATTTCATGAACTCGGAAATAAGATTCCCCGCTTTGGGACTTGTCATATCTGGAGGACATACAACCTTTTTTCATATGCACAGCCCTGTGGACTTCATGATTGCCGGAAGAACACTTGATGACGCCTGCGGGGAGACTTTCGACAAGGTCGGCAGGATACTTGAACTGGGTTTTCCGGGAGGTCCGCATATTGAAAAAACTGCAAGAAAAGGGGATGAGCAGAAAATCAAATTTCCCGTTATTCTGCTCGAGAAGGATTCCACAGATTTCAGCTTCAGTGGTCTGAAAACAGCGGTTCTGTATTACGTCAGGAAGAACGGCTTCAGAAATATTCATGACATATGCGCCGGATTTCAAAAAACAGTGGGCGATATTTTGACTGAAAAAACAAGAAGATGTCTGCATAAGTACAATGTCAAATCGTTCCTGCTCGGAGGAGGCGTCACATGCAACAGGTATATAAGGAACAGATTTTACGATATGTTGAGTGGAACAGACGTAAGATTTTTCGTCCCCGATGAAAAACTGTGTCTTGATAACGGAATAATGCCGGCAGCGATGACATATTTTCTTGTACAACACGGCATCAAACCATCCTCAAAAAACATAGAAGTTATACCCACATAGTTATATTCATCCATCGCTTCAATATATGGAGACCTGATTATTTGAATTTCATGGCAAGGATTAAGAAATCAGGCCTGTATCATTCGGAGTTCTGGCGAACGGAAGAAGTTTCTGATGCTGTTCCCGAAGAAAGGAATCTCTTTGATGCGGCAAGGTGTTCCTGGTAGGTTTTTGAAAAGTAGTTTCTCCCGTCACCCATGGAAACAAAATAAAGGTAATCGGTCTTCTTGGGATTCACCGCCGCCTTGAGAGAACTGAAGCCCGGATTGCATATGGGCCCCGGAGGAAGTCCCCTGTGCACGTATGTGTTGTAGAGAGACTTGATGTTTAGATCCTTACCTGAAAGGCGGGATTTTGGCATGCCCAGTGCATATATGACGGTTGAACAACTCTGTATGGACATATTCTTTTTGAGCCTTTTATATATGATGCCCGCAATTATTTCACGCTCATTGCTGTACATCGCTTCTTTTTCCACTATTGACGCTATTGTCACGATTTCCCTGACCTTTTTGAAATTGGAATCCGTTATTTCCTTGCCGTATATTTCACCGAAAACGTTCATGAATCTTCTGAACATTGTGCTTGCTATCGCCTCAGTCGAGACGTTGTGCGGGAAAAAATATGTATCAGGGAAAAGCATTCCCTCAAGTTTCTTATTATCCCGGGCGTATTGAATGAATTCTCTACTGTCGACCAACTTTTTGTTCTCGAGCAACTCGGCAATTTCTTTTACAGTATATCCTTCAGGAACGGTTACCCTGATAAGCACGACTTCCCCCCTGACTATCATTGATATAACCTTCTTCAGGGGAGTCCTTCCTGAAAATTCATATATGCCTGCCTGCAATTTTCCCTGTGACCCGTATCTGTTAGTAAGATAGAGAAACCAGTTCGCCTTTTTTACCACATGTTTTTCTTCCAGTCTCCTTGCTATCTCAACTGCCGTGGCTCCTTCGGGTATCTCCACAAGCTTTGCAGTTTTCAGATTGGGAGGCAACGTGATTACCTTCATGAAAAGAACTCCGAGTACAAATACAACCACAGTGATTGAAATTATCCTATTTCTCATCAATTATATGTCTCCTTATTTGGATAAAACCCTGATAGACAGCCCTTTCTCTTATGCGTTCTCTGTTTCCGGGGAAAAGGAACCTGTATACATAAAATTTATTTTTCGGCATTCCCACGCCTATATACACAAGACCTACGGGTTTCTCCGGAGAACCACCGGCAGGACCTGCTATTCCTGTAATACTTAAAGAAACATCAGCCTTGCCCGTCTTTCTGGCTCCTTTTGCCATATACAGGGCAGTCTGTTCACTCACCGCGCCATGTTTTCTCAGTACACTCCTGGGTATTTTCAGAACTCTCTTTTTCAGAAGATTGCTGTAAACAACGAATGAACCGCTGAAAAATTCGGAACTTCCAGGTATATCCGTGAGCAATTTTCCGGCAAGTCCCCCGGTGCAGGATTCGGCAATGGCAATTTTCCATTTCCTGTCGCGCAGCAGATTACCTATGACCTCCGGCAGGGAAGGGGGGTCAAGCCCCAGATAACCATCCCCGAACTTCTGCTTGAAAAACTCCTCTGTTTCCCTGATTTTTTTCATTCCAGGACCGAAAGTTACGAGAAGTTCTATCATCTGCGGATGGGCAAGAATTGTGTATTTCGTATCGAAACTCTCCAGAAAAGGATTTACTGTTTCCTCCACCGCTGATTCAGAAATACCCGCTATGCCGAAACGATGGATTCTCAATTTCCCCGCTTTATCCCTGACTCTCAGCGTTCCGGCATATCTCTCAGCCATCGGCATAAGTTCAACAGGAGGCCCGGGCAAAATCACTATTTTCTTTTTACCTTTTTTGACAACAAATCCAGGGGCAGTGCCAGCATCATTCCCCATAATATCAGAACCTTCAATAACATACGCCTGTTTCCTGTTTATTTCTGGAATGGTTCTCATGTTTCGGTCGTGGAACCTTTTCAATATCTTCGTCCACACTTCTTCCGAAAAAAAGAGTTTCTTACCCGCAAGTTCTGCGATACTCTCCTTTGTAATATCATCTGAAGTGGGACCAAGGCCTCCCGTAACGAAGATTATTTCGCTTCTTCCTAACGAAGACCTCACTGCATCAACTATCTCCTTCTTATCGTCTCCCACAATAATACAGCGGCTTATGAATAACCCTCTTTCCGCCAGAATGCGGGCAAGGATGTTGACATCCGTATTGATCCTGTCGTACAGGAGTTCACTGCCCACACATATAACTTCTATCCTGCATTTTGCAGACAACATTTTACTGGACATATTGAATCCCCGGTTGAAAAATCAAAATCCAAGTTGTATTTTTGTTCGACTTTCTGTAATAGCTAAAGGAATTTCTCAGTTTTCAAGACTCTAAGGGTATCAAGATCAAAAACCTGCAATTCTTTGCTGTCCGTATCTATGACGGCAGCCGATGGTTCTGCCGCAGGGAGAGAAGGACTTCCCGGGTTCAGCCAGAACATCCCTTCTATCTTATCAATCTTCCATCTGTGGGTATGCCCTGACAGGAGGATATCAGTTTTCCATTTCCTGCGACAGATATCCAGCCATCGGGTATCGTCAAGGTGATGCCCGTGAGTTGCAACAATTCTCGGCATATCGCCAATTTGAAACACCAGGAAAGGAGACACCATGGGGATATTGAGGAATTTTTGGTCAACCTCTGAATCACAATTGCCTCTCACAACAAGAAAAAGTTTGTTTATGCCATTGAACGTTTCCAGGAGTTTCGCCGGGGAATAGCCATCGGGCAGAGGATTGCCCGGCCCATGATTGAATAAATCCCCGCAGTGTATTATCGCATCAGCGTCGCTGAAAATCTTCCATGCAAGTTCCCATCCCTTTAAACTGCCGTGCGTATCACTCAGGACGCCTATTCTCATCTATCTGCCTTTTTCTCTTCTCCTTCCCTGCCAATCACGAAAATATTCTTTTCTGCCACCATGGAACTGTTATCTTTATCGCGAGCCGTAAGTTTATAGTACCCGGGTTTTTCTGCCTTTATATCCACACTCAGCGGATTTTTACCCCCGGAGGTACCGGTTACACTTAATTCTTCGGGATGATCAAGAATGATGGTTCCGCCATAATCAGAAACTGTATTGCCGAATCTGTCCTCGACCGCCACGCTCCCCGCATAACTCTCACCTGCAGTCAATGCCAGAGGAATACCTGCTATTTCAATCTTTTCCGGAGCGGCAGGCTTGACCGTAAAAACGTTGGATTTCCCGCTAATGCCCTTCTGGTTATCCATGAAAACGGTATGCTCTCCCGCTTTCGTTATCACGATTGTCTCCATCCATACACCCGCGGTGAGATCCCTGTTGACATATTCCGCAGTACCTGAAGAATCTTTCAGATAAAAGCCTTTCACCTGGTTGCCCCATGTATCCGTTGCTCTTACAACTATATCAAACGGTTTCCCTGCCTCCTGAACACCTATCTCCTTTATGGAGAAACTTGCGAGATTTCCCGGATTGACATAAAAACTTTTTTCACCCTTGACATCGCTATTGGATACCTGTATCTTTTTATCACCCGCACTGAAGAAAGTCAGGCTGTTTCTCCTCATACCTGCATCCCCGGGACTTATAACAATCTTTTTCATATCAGCTGACACACCTTCAGGCAGGATTAAATCAAGCGTCCCCGCATAGTCAACGCACCTGTTTCCATAGGCATCCTCCACCGAAACGGCTATCTCATAAGCGGCGCCAGCCACAGGTTCGCCTGAAGATATTATTCTTGCCGCCGCCGGTGTTGAATTCCTGATGCTGAACTCCTGGCTGAAACCTATCCTGTTCCCCCCTGCGACATACAGAGCGTTTTTATCCGCAGCGGTATTGAATACCAGGTCACCTTCCCACATACCCTTGTTCAACAGGACTTTCGCAGGAGAGACAGTGCCTGTTGAGGATGCAATAACCGCCTCTCCTGTATATTCCACCCTGTTGCCCCACCTGTCAGAAGAGCAGATTCGCGCCTTCTGGGGTTTCCCCGCCTCCCATGCTATGGGGAACAGAGGAAATTCGTAACCGTAAAGACTCCCGGCGGTCACGTCTATTTCGCATGTGGATTCAAACCCTGAATTTTCATCTCTCACTTTTACGCTGGTCCTTCCCTCTTTCTTGAAGACCGCGGTGAATTCAATCATGGACGCGCCGCTTCCTATTTCAACCGAGGATGGTATCTCTACATACGCAGGGGTATCCGTTGTTATGGTCAATCTACCTGGTTTCATTGAAAGGGGTTCGCCCGAAGAATCAGACATGAAGGCCGACACCTTCAATGGCTCGCCGGCAACCACCTGTTTCTCCGCCAGCAGGTTCAATCCTGACTTCAAAGGAGGTGTTTTCCTCTGTTCAGCAGGCTTGCCTACCTCCTTTTTCTCCGTCTGAACAGGCTGTTGAGCAACAGCAACTTCGGGAAAGACAACCCTTGGTCCGGTACTCGCGTTCCCACCCACGTATAAAATACCAAAACCGCCTGTATGGGGAGCAGGGATATTTTTGCTTACGGCCGTCATCTCGGTCATAAGCCATGTTGAAGAGGGAAAGGTATCAGCATTCTTGCCGCTTACCGTATCATTCCATATGTAATTTGTACCGTTGACGTTAACCTGTTCCGGAAGCGACGGGCAGAAGAGTATTCCCTTCACCACCCCGTATTGTGCAAGTATATTATGGAATCCGTGCGGATCAGATTCTGACGACGGGAAAAATATGGCAGGAGGCATGACACCGTTATCCATGGAAAACATGTAAGCGGCCTTATAGATCTGCTGAAGATTATTAATACATTCTCTTTCCCTGCCTTTCTGTACTCCCATATACGTGCCCACGGAAAGAGAGGATACAAGAGTTACAACTATCGTCATTTCCGCCAGAGTAAAACCTGCGAGGAATTTGCTTTTCTTCATACCATTATTTTACAGAAAAATATCTTCTCAGTCAATCCAGACAGGCACAAATAAGAAAGGGCAGGGGGGGTATGTCTTTCGATACGACCCTCCTGCCCTGTTGAAATCATATTATGGTCAAGCCTCACGACCGGTTAGTACTCCTCAGCTTAAACCCTTACGGGTCTTACACATGGAGCCTATCAACCAGATAGTCTATCTGGGGTCTTCAGTCCCGATGTCTCCATCGGGAGGGAGGCCTAATCTTGAGGCGGGCTTCCCGCTTAGATGCTTTCAGCGGTTATCCCTTCCGAACATAGCTACCCAGCAATTACCCCTGGCGGGATAACTGGTACACTAGAGGTTCGTCCAACCCGGTCCTCTC
>CAYOFY010000011.1:0-31976 GCA_964403465.1 uncultured bacterium | reverse complement strand
ACCGGAGCACCTGTGCGGAGGCGCCGAATCCTCCCAGGCCTGCGTAATAGGCAGTGAAATGTTTTGAAACAATTGTCGTGAGCGGAGCGAAGAAGCATGAAAAGGAAAATAATTAATTTTATGCAGGAGGTACGAACAGAACTGGAAAAGGTTTCCTGGCCTGAGAAGAAAATCTTGAAAATAACAACGGGAGTAATTGTCCTTTTCATGGTATTGTTTGCTTTTTATCTCGGGATAGTTGATATCGTTTTTTCCAGACTTGTCAGGGTTTTCCTAAGGTGAAACAATGGGCAAATGGTATATTCTTCATGTAAGAACAGGGCAGGAAGAAAAGATAAGAAAGATCTTGCTTAATCAGGAAGAGGGTGTTGAAAACGTTATCAGGCAGGTTATCATACCAAAAGAGGAAGTTTCCGAGATATCCCAGGGTGAAAAAAAAATCAAGAGCAGGAGGTTCTGGCCCGGATATATGCTGATTGAGATAGACGATGCGGGAAACAACGAGATCGTCTGGCATATGATAAGAAAGACAACCGGGGTTCTGGGTTTTCTGGGGGCGGGGGAGAATCCTGTGCCTCTGTCAGAAGAAGAGGCGGAAAAGATCCTGAATGAAGTTGCAGAAAGAAAGGGTAAACCCACTCCAAAGATTGAATTTATTGTCGGAGACAAGGTTGAGATTACAGACGGACCATTTGTCAATTTTTCGGGTGTGGTTGAAGAAGTACATCAGGACAGGGAAAGATTGAAAGTCAGTGTTTCCATATTCGGCAGGGCCACGCCTGTGGAATTGAGCTACTGGCAGGTAGAAAAGATATGAAGGGGTGATCATATGGCTGAAAAGAAAGTCAAGGCGGTTGTCAAGTTGCAGATACCGGCAGGGCAGGCAACTCCTGCGCCTCCGGTAGGTCCTGCTCTTGGACAGCATGGAGTCAACATAATGGAGTTTTGCAAGTCGTTTAATGCTGACAGTAAAGGAAAGGAAGGCAAGACTCTCCCTGTTATTTTAACCGTCTATGAAGATCGCAGTTTCAAATACATAATAAAAACTCCACTTACATCAGAGTTAATAAAAAAGGCCATAAACATAGTGAAAGGTTCGGGTGTGCCTAACAGGGAAAAAGTCGGTAGCATTACCAGAAAGCAGGTTGAAGAGATTGCAAAAATTAAGATAGCCGATCTGAATACGAGAGACATAAAAAAGGTGACAAAGATAATAGAGGGTACGGCAAGGAGTATGGGAGTTGAAGTTGTGGATTGAAAAGGATAAAGGAGAACAAAGTGAAAAAGACCGGCAGCAAAAGATACAAAGCATTTCTGGAACAGGCTGAAAGAGGCAAGGTTTATACACTTGATGAGTCAATTGACAAATTGAAAACATTTCATAGGAACAAATTTGATGAAACGGTTGAACTGGCGGTCAGGTTAGGTGTCGACATAAAGAAACTTCAACAGCCGATAAGAAACACCGTTGTTCTACCCCACGGAGTTGGAAAGCCCGTTAAGATTCTTGTTTTTGCCGATGGGGAAGATGTTGACAAAGCGAAGCAGGCGGGAGCGGATTATGTCGGAGGTCAGGAACTTGTGGAAAAAATTAAAGCCGGATTTCTTGACTTTGACAATGTTGTGGCGACGCCGGACATGATGAAGATCGTTTCCCCTCTTGGAAAAGTGCTCGGGCCCCGGGGACTCATGCCAAATCCAAAGAGCGGGACCGTAACAAAGGACATAAAAAATATAATTGCTGAACTGAAAAAAGGCAGGATAGATTTCAAGATGGATAAGGATGGAAATCTCCATATTCCGGTGGGTAAGATCTCGTTTGAAAGGGAAAAATTGATTGAAAATGCTGGCGTAGCGTTGAATGCCATTTTTGCAGTCAAACCTGCTTATGTGAAAGGTAATTATATCCGTTCTGCCTCATTGTCGTTGACCATGTCGCCTTCTTTGAAAATCAACGTGAGCGAAATGTATCAGGAAGTTGCGGCAGACTGAAATCGGAGCCAGAGCCAATGAAAAAAATGACCAGGGAGAGAAAGAAAGAGTTCGTGGATACGCTTACAAACGAAATAAGAAAGAACAATATAAACCTGCTCGTGAGTTTTTCAGGCCTTTCTGTCGGAGAAATGCAGCAGTTAAGGGAAGACCTGAAGGAAACAGGATGTAAGATGACGGTTGTCAAGAACACGCTACTGGAGAAGGCTTACAAGAACATGAATTGCGATGATATGTCAAAACAGATAACAGGCCCGGTGTTTATAATATATGCCAAATCGGACGATGAGATAGGCGTGGTTAAAAACCTGTATGAATTCAAGAAAAAAACAGGCAAGATCAACCTGAGGGCGGGTTTTATCAGCAACAGAATTCTTTCATCGGAAGACCTGGAATTGATAGGCAAATTGCCGGGCAAGAAAGGAATTCAGGCAAATATAGTATTGAGCTTGAGAACACCTGCTCTTAGAATAGTCAACTCAATAAAATTCCCGTCAATGAAGCTGGTCAGCGACCTTCATCAAATAGCGGGAACAAGAAAGTGAAAAAAAGAACCCCCAAATCGGGGCGGGTAAAATCATAACCCCTCACGATAGAAAGTGAAACGTGAGATGTGAAAAGTGAGACGTGAAAGCATTTACATTTCACATTTCACGCTTCTGAAAGGAGCGGGGTAAAGGAGAGAGGCGATGGAAAAGGCAGAGAAGAAAGTGCTGGATGAAATAGTGGAAAAGATTGAAAAACTTTCCGCGCTTGAACTATCAGAACTGGCAAAAAAGCTGGAAGAAAAATTCGGCGTGGAAGGGATGATGGCTCCGGTCGGCGGCATGACTGCGTCTGTTGCGCAGGCTCCCGCGACAGGAGAGAAAAAAGAGGAGAAGACGACCTTTGATGTGATACTGAAAACCTTCGGCGCCAATAAGATTCAGGCAATTAAGGAGGTAAGGGCTCTGACGAATCTTGGTTTGAAGGAAGCCAAGGATCTCGTAGAATCTCTTCCAAAGCCGATCAAGGAAAAGGTAAATAAGGAAGAGGCAGAGGATATAAAAAAGAAGATGGTCGCTATCGGAGCAGAAGTAGAGGTTAAGTAAAATTCCCGGGGGGAATTGAAAATGAAAATAGCAGAAGTTCCGGACTTGCTGGAAGTTCAAAAAACTCCGTTCATTGATTTTTTGCAGAAGGATAGTGACCCTGATAGGCGGAAAGATGCCGGGCTTGAAAAACTTTTTCACAAGGTTTTTCCCATTGACAGTGAAGACGGAATGCTGTGTCTGGAATATGTTAACTACACGTTGGATGACCCTGTGGACAGCATAGAAGAGTGCATTGAGAAAAAGAGCACATACGAATCCCGTCTGAAACTCAAACTGAGGCTGGTTGTCAAAGAACAGGATAAGAAGACAAGGGAATTGACTGTAAAGGGCATCAAGGAACAGGACATCTACATAGGCAGTATCCCCTTGATGACAGACAGCGGCAGTTTCATCATAAACGGGATAGAAAGGGTAATAGTAAACCAGTTGTTACGATGTCCCGGTGTATATTTTAAAGAAGAGGAAATTATAGGGCAGAGGAATCTGTATTCCGCGAAGATATACCCATCACGCGGGATATGGGTAGAACTGCAGATAGATAACCATAACTGCATAATTATCTATCTGGGCAGGAGGAAGGTCTATATCACCACCTTTCTCAAAGCCCTGGGATACAAGGAAGAGGAGATTATCGGGCTTTTCTACAAAAACCCTGCTGATATGAAATCCGATTCCATTCTTGCCGAGACTCTCGCAAGGGATGATATTAAAGACCGGGAAGAAGCACTGAAGAAGATCTATTCGGAAATAAGGCCAGGTTATCCTCCCATACTGAAAGAAGCGGAAAAACTTTTCAAGTCCCTGTTGTTCAGCGAAGAAAATTATGACCTTTCGGAAGCCGGAAGGATACAGATGAACAAGAAACTCGGTCTGAATTTTACCGAGAGGTACCTGAGAAAGGAAGATATGATTGAAACCGTAAGGTACCTGATTAATCTTGCAGAAAAGGGGGAAGGGGTAACCGAGGACATAGACCATCTGGGTAACAAGAGAGTCCGCGTTTCGTCGGAAATCATAAGCGAATATGTTTATGAGGGATTGATCAGGCTGGTCAGGTTTTCAAAAGAAAAGATGGCCATGGCGGATAAGCGCAAAACGCTCAGCATTAAACCGCAGGATCTTGTCAACGGCAAGGTTTTCATGACCGTTGTCAATGACTTTTTTGCAAGGAACCAGCTTTCGCAGTTTCTGGATAAAATCAATCCTCTGGCGGAGATAACGCACAAGAGGAGAGTTACCGCCGTGGTGCGGGAAAGGAAAAGGGCGGGATTTGAAGTCAGAGATGTCCATTATACCCATTTCGGAAGACTCTGCCCTATAGAGACTCCGGAAGGCGCCAACATCGGCCTGATAAATTCGCTTGCCGTATATTCCAAGATAGATAATCTCGGCTTCATAAAAACGCCGTATTTGAAGGTGGAAAAGAGTACTGTTACAGGCCATATAGAGTATCTTTCCGCGGACAGGGAAGATGAATATTGCATTGCTCCCCCGGGTACTCCTGTCGATACAAAAACAAAGATGATAATCCCCAGAGAACTGACGGTAAGAACGAAGGGCGGAAATTTCGAAGAGGTAACCCGTGATAAGGTTGATTATATAGGCATATCCCCAATCCAGATAGTAAGTGTCAGCGCTTCCCTGATACCCTTTCTTGAGCATGATGATTCAAACAGAGCACTGATGGGCTCCAATATGCAGAGGCAAGGCGTTCCTCTGGTGAAGAGCGAGGTTCCCCTGGTCAAAACAGGCATGGAAAAGTATGTGGTGAGGGACAGCGGAGTTGTCGTGAAGGCGAAGAATGAAGGAGTGGTGAGTTATGTTGACGGTGAAAAGATAACCATAAGGAGGGACAGGGGAGGAATGTTCCCATGGGAGCAGGAAGATGTTTATAAACTGAAGAATTTCGTGCGCACAAATCAGGACACCTCCTTTCACCAGAGGCCGATAATAAACATAGGGGACAGGATATCAAGAAGCCAGATTATATCTGACGGACCTGCAGCGTCAAGGAGTGGAGACCTTGCACTGGGCAGGAATCTTCTTGCGGCATTTATGCCATGGCACGGTTATAACTATGAAGATGCGATACTTCTCAGCGAACGGCTTGTCAGAGAAGATTTCTTCACCTCAATACATATAAAAGAGTTTGAGGTCCAGGCGAGAGAAACGGAACTCGGACCTGAAGAGATCACATCCGACCTGCCGAATACTCCCGAGGAGCGGTTGAGAAATCTTGACGAAGAAGGAGTGGTAATGATAGGAGCGGAGGTTGAGCCTGACGACATACTTGTTGGCAAAGTTACTCCGCGGGGAGAATCGGAACTCACTCCGGAAGAAAAATTGTTGAGGGTCATATTTGGAGAAAAAGCCAAGGATGTCCAGAATACTTCGTTGAAAGTGCCTCCGGGAACGAAAGGAACTGTGATCAATGTAAGGAAATATACTCGCAGGGAGAATATGTCCGAACAGGAGATAAACAAGGCCGTAAAAAAACTGAGAGCGGATTATCTATCAAGGGAAAAGATAATAAAGAAAGTCATTACCGAAGAATTAAAAAGATTTGCCGATGCCCGCAGAATAAAACACAGGGTCAATCCTGCTCCCGAAGGATGGCAGAAATTCGTCGGAAAAATTGCTGAAAGACATAGATCCGATGCCGGCAAAATTGTTGAGATGGGAAAGAGCCAGCTTGATGCACTGAGCAAGGAGTTGAGAAATGAAGTATTGAAAATAAAGAAAGGACCGGAACTTGAAGCCGACGTGATAACCAAGATTGTGGTGGAAATTGCGGTCAAGAAGAAAGTTGATGTCGGAGACAAGATGAGCGGCAGGCACGGCAACAAAGGCGTGGTTTCAAGAATCCTGCCGGAAGAGGACATGCCGTTTCTGAGTGACGGTACCCCGGTGGATGTTGTGTTGAATCCTCTCGGCGTTCCTTCAAGAATGAACATAGGGCAGATCCTTGAAATACACCTTGGCATGGCGCTTAAAACACTCGGGTACAGCATAGAAACACCCATCTTTGAGAGCATAAAGGAACTGGAGATAAAGCAGCTTCTTAAGAAAGCCGGTTTTGCTGAAGACGGTAAGGTTGTTTTATGTGACGGTCTTACCGGGGAACCGTTTATTCAACCGGTGACGGTCGGTTACATGTATATGATGAAACTGAAGCATCTTGCGGATGAGAAGATACACGCAAGAAGCACCGGCTCTTATTCCCTTATAACCCAGCAGCCTCTCGGCGGCAGGGCGCAGTTTGGAGGACAGCGGCTGGGAGAGATGGAGGTCTGGGCACTGGAGGGATACGGAGCGGCGCATATTCTAAAAGAAATGCTCACGGTCAAGAGCGACGATACCGAAGGTCGCAAGGTAATGTACGAAAGCATAGCGAAGGGAATAGACTATTCCGGGGATAATATTCCCGAATCCTTCAATGTTCTCAGAAAAGAACTTCAGGGGCTCGGTCTGGACCTTAAGGTTGAGAACAGAAAAGTGGACGGTAAGAACAGGGAAATTGCGAATATAAGAATAACATCCCCGTCGGTTATGCATTCCTGGTCTCACGGAGAGGTGAAGAAAGCCGAAACACTCAATTACAGAACATTCAAGCCGGAACGCGATGGTTTGTTCTGCGAGAGAATTTTCGGCCCCATAAGAGAATTTGAATGCTCCTGCGGCAAGTATAAGAAATTGAGGTATAAAGGGATAATATGCGACAGGTGCGGAGTGGAGGTAACCACATCAAGGGTCCGGCGTGAAAGGATGGGCCATATAGAACTTGCCACTCCCGTATCTTACGTGTGGCTGTTCAAAAGCACATCCAACTGGATGGGACTTCTGCTGGACATGTCCAGGTCGGAACTGGAGATGGTTCTCTACTACGAGAGATATATAGTAATTGACCCCGGCTCAACACCGCTCAAAGAGAAAGAACTTCTCTACGAAAAAGAATATCACGAAAATCTTGAGAAATACGGTAATAAGTTCAGGGTGGGGATTGGAGCGGAAGCGATTCATGAATTGCTTAAGAAAATAGACCTGCATAATCTTGAGGACGTAATAAAGCAGCAATTAAAGAGCAAAAAGAAGAAGGCATACGGGGCAAGAAGGATATTAATAAAGAAGCTCAGAATGGTTCAGGGGTTGATCAAGACTCAGGTTAAGCCGGAATATCTTGTGACCAGCATAATTGCCGTAACACCTCCTGACCTGAGGCCTTTACTGCCTCTTGACGGAGGACGGTTTGTGGCATCGGATTTGAATGACCTCTATCAGAGAGTGATAAACAGGAACAACCGGTTGAAGAAACTTGTTCAGTTGCAGGCTCCTGATATAATTGTGAGAAATGAAAAAAGGATGTTGCAGGAGTCCGTTGATGCCTTGATGGATAACGGCAAACACGGCAGTCCTGTTCTGGGAAAAGGGCGGAGACCTCTCAAGTCACTCGCTGATGCTTTGAGGGGTAAACAGGGAAGGTTCAGACAGAACCTCCTGGGTAAAAGAGTTGATTATTCCGGGAGGGCTGTAATCGTTGTCGGACCGGAACTTAAACTGAATGAGTGCGGTTTACCCAAGGAAATGGCTCTGGAACTATTTGGGCCATTTGTACTGCGGGAATTGAGAAAAAGGGAATATTTCCATACCCTCGGAAGTGCAAAGAGAGCCATAAGGGAGAACAAATCCGAGGTATGGGAAGTTCTTGAGAGAGTCAGCAAGAACCATCCAATCCTTCTGAACCGCCAACCCACTCTTCACAGGTTGAGCATACAGGCGTTCGAACCCCGCCTTATTGAGGGAAATGTAATAAAGGTACATCCGCTTGTCTGTCCCGCTTTCAATGCCGATTTTGACGGGGATACGATGAGCGTACATCTTCCTCTTACCCCGGAGGCATGTCTTGAAGCGGAAATGTTGATTAAATCAACAACGCACATACTCTCCCCGGCAAGCGGAAAGCCGATAGTCTCACCGACAAGGGATATCGTGATGGGCTGTGCATACCTGACGTTCAAGAGCGATGAGAAAGAGTATGAGAAGTCTCTTGCCGATTTCAACGAAGCGTTATACCTTTGCTGTCTCGGTCATCTTGAACTGCACAGGCCTGTGAAGGTGAGAAACGAAAAGAAGGAGATGCTTACAACGACGGCGGGCAGGATAATATTCAACGAGATTATTCCGGAGGGTATACCGTTCAAGAACGAAGGATTTGAAAGTTCAGATGTGGAAAAACTGACAGAAGAGATATTCAAGAAATGCGGATATGAAGCGACTGTCAAATTCCTTGATGAAGTCAAGAACCTGGGATTCTATTACGCCACGATAGGTGGTATAACCATAGGGATAAACGACCTTAAAATTCCTCCTGCCAGAGACAGCATCGTATCTGAAGCCAATGTTGAAGCCGACAAGATACGGAAAAACTACCAGACCGGTGTTATTTCCGAAGGCGAAAGATACAACAAGCTTGTTGATATCTGGACATCCGTGACCAATAAAGTCCAGAAGTCGGTGATGGATACGCTCAGAGAGGATACATCAATAGAGCCGTTCAGGATAAACCCCATCCACCTGATGGTCACTTCGGGAGCGAGAGGCAACAAATCTCAGGCAAACCAGTTGATGGGCATGAGGGGTTTGATGATAAGGCCCAAAAAGGTGACGGGAGAGATAGGGGAAATTATAGAGACGCCTGTTAAAAAGAATTTCAAAGAGGGTCTGTCTCTTCTTGAATATTTCATATCAATCCATGGAGGCAGAAAGGGTCTGGTTGATACCGCCTTGAAGACCTCGGATGCCGGGTATCTCAGCAGAAGGCTGGTTGACGTGGCCCATTCGGTTATCATCAAGGAAGAGGACTGCGGAACACTTGAAGGGATACTTATCAGTCCGCTTACGCTTGGAGACGAGGAAATTCTGCCTTTGAAGAACAGAATTATCGGCAGAGTGGCCCTGGACAATATCGTTGATATTGTAACCGACAGCATAATTGTGCGCGCCGGTGATATTATAGACGAGGAAAAGGCGCAGAGCATAGTGGATACGGGAATAAACAAGATAAGGATAAGGTCCGTACTGACCTGCCGTGCCGAAAAAGGAGTATGTGCTAAATGCTACGGCTGGGATATTTCGAGGAAAAAACTTGTGAACATAGGTGAAGCGGTTGGTGTTATCGCGGCCCAGTCCATAGGGGAACCAGGAACACAGTTAACCCTGAGGACATTCCATACAGGGGGTGCGGCTTCAAGAGGAGTTGGACCTTCTTCCTATAAAGCGCAGAAGGACTGCACCGTAAGATATCTTGAGAACCTGAAAACGGTTAAGAATCAAGAAGGAAGGGATGTTGTCATTCAGAGAGAAGGCAGGATAGGACTTTATGATGAGAGGGACCGGGAAATAGACACATATAACCTGAGGGTCGGGTCGAAAATACTGGTGAAAGACGGACAGAAAGTAGCAGCAGGCAAGGTAATAGCCAGCTGGGACCCGTATTCAATTCCGGTCATATCCGACTGCGAAGGCATTGTCAACTACAGGGATATAACAATCGGAAAGACTGCGAAAGAAGAGATTGACGCCACGACGGGTATAAGAAGAAAGGTTGTAATCAAGCACAAAGAAGAGATGGACCCGCAGATCGTCATACTCGGCGAGAAGAAGCATATACTCGGGGTTTACCACATACCCGAGGATGCCCATATCATGGTGGATAACGGTGATAAGGTTTTCGGCGGCGATGTCCTTGCCAAGATATTCAGGACAGAAAGAAGGGTTCAGGATATCACGGGTGGTTTGCCCCGTGTCTCAGAGCTTTTTGAGGCACGCAATCCAAAAAATCCTGCAGTGCTCAGTGAGATAGAAGGCAAGGTGGAGATTATATCCGCTGCAAAAGGGACAAGGAAGGTTGTTGTATTCAATGAGGATACAAATACCAGGAAAGAATATGATATCTCAGTGGGAAAGCATCTTCTTGTCGGGACGGGCGATACCGTCAAGGCGGGGGAAAGAATTACCGACGGGCATACGGTATTGAACGATATACTGAAAATTGAGGGGGAGAAGAAAGTTCAGGAATATCTTCTGAACGAAATACAGAGTGTTTACCGGGTTGAAGGCGTTACGATAAACGATAAGCACATAGAGATTATTATAAGGCAGATGCTTTCCAAGGTGAAGGTTGAAAACCCCGGTGATACGTATCTGCTGGAAGGGGAAGAGATAGACAGAGTGAAGATACAGAAGATTAACGAGGCCCTTCCAAAGGGAAAGAAACCAGCCACATTCAGACCGCAGGTGCTCGGTATAACAAGGGTTGCGTTGAACAGCGAAAGTTTCATATCCGCTGCATCCTTCCAGGAAACGACCAAGGTACTGACCACCGCCGCATTATTGGGTGCTGAAGATTATCTTGAAGGACTCAAGGAAAACGTTATTCTGGGCAGATTGATTCCTTCAGGAACAGGGATGTTTACAGGGAACGGGAAAGATAATTTCTCTCCTGCGGGTGAAAAACAGCAGGAAGAAATAGCATTGCAGAAATGAATAATAAGGGGGATTGATAATGCCGACCTACAGACAGCTTATAAGGAATAAAAGAAAACATAAGAAGAGGAAATCGAAATCCACGGCACTTGAGAGAAATCCCCAGAGACGCGGGGTTTGCCTGTACGTTAAAACAGCCACTCCCAAGAAACCGAATTCAGCATTGAGGAAAATAGCAAAGGTCAGATTGACGAACGGAAAGGAAGTGATAGCGTATATTCCGGGCATCGGACATAACCTGCAGGAGCATTCCATCGTGCTGGTGAGAGGGGGCAGGGTGAGGGACCTGCCAGGTGTGAAGTATCACATTCTGCGGGGTACTCTTGATGCCGGAGGAGTGGAAGGCAGAAAGCAATCAAGGTCAAAATACGGAGCCAAAAGGACTTCGGAAAAAGCAGAGCAGAAAGCAGGGGGTTAAAAAATGCCTAGACGACAGAAATCGTGGAAAAGAGATATTCGTGGAGATGTTAAGTATAATGACCACGAAGTTGCAACATTTATCAGTTTGCTTATGTGGGACGGGAAGAAAGACCTCGCTTGCAGGATGTTCTATGATTCCCTGGATATAATTGGTAAAAAAACAAATGAGGAGCCGCTCGCTGTTTTCAAGAAAGCGTTGAATAACGTTAAACCCCGGGTTGAGGTTCGTGCAAGAAGGGTAGGCGGCGCCACATACCAGATTCCTGTTGAAGTTCCTTCCAGGAGAAGTCTGGCGCTTGCTGTAAGATGGATGATAAAATCCGCAAGAGCAAGGAAGGGTAAGTGCATGGCTGAGAAGTTGGTTGATGAGTTTCTCGAAGCATCCAGGGGAGAAGGCCCGAGCGTGAAAAAGAGAGAAGATACCCATAAGATGGCCGAGTCCAATCGTGCCTTTGCGCATTACAGGTGGTAAACCCCTATAACCTTCTTCGTAACCGGCCAACCTCATTTGTGATACAAATACCGGATAGCGAAATTAATCTTGCATCATGGAAGACAAAATAAAGAAAATACGCAATATAGGGATAATTGCTCATATTGATGCGGGTAAGACCACCACTACGGAAAGGCTGCTTTTTTATACCGGCAAAACCTACAAGATAGGCGAGGTTGATGAAGGCACGGCGGTAATGGACTGGATGGATCAGGAGAAGGAAAGGGGCATAACCATTTTGTCTGCGGCAACCACATGCTACTGGAAAGAACATAAGATAAATATAATAGATACTCCCGGTCATGTTGATTTTACCGTGGAAGTTGAACGTTCACTGAGGGTGCTTGATGGTGCGATAGGTATTTTTTGCGGAGTAGGTGGCGTGCAACCCCAGTCTGAAACAGTGTGGAGACAGAGCAGCAAGTACAATATACCGAGAATAATATATGTAAATAAGATGGACAGGACTGGGGCTGATTTTTTCAGGGTAATCAAGGATATTGAAGAAAAACTTCACTGTGAGGTTCTCGTGCTTGAACTGCCGGTCATCATTGGAGATGAATTCAGGGGAATCGTGGATGTCGTTGAAGAAAAGGCAATTTACTATCCTTCCGGAAATGAAACTGCTGTTGAAGAGAAAGAAATACCTGCGCATCTGAAAGAATTGACTGAAAAATACCGGGCTCTCTTGATGGAAAAAACCGCGGATGTTGATGAGACGGTCATGAAGAAATATCTTGACGGTGCGAAAGTTACCGTGACTGAATTGAAACGGGCTATCAGAAAAGGAACGGTCAATTGCAAATTTTTCCCGGTTTTCTGTGGAGCTTCTCTAAGAAATAAGGGAACGCTGCTCTTGCTGAATGCAATTGTGGATTATCTGCCTTCGCCGGCCGACAGGGGGCCGACACCCGGGATAAATCCGTTGAACAAGGAAAATGTCAAGAGAATACCGAGCGGAAAAGAAAACCTGTCAATGTATGTCTTCAAGTTATACAACGATTTGCACATGGGAAAGTTGCTCTACACAAGACTCTATTCCGGTGAGGCAAGAAAAGGGCATGGTATATATAACTGGACAAGGAATTGCAGTGAAAAAATCATGAAGATCCTGGAGGTTCATGCAAACAAATATTACGAGAAGGAAGATGCAGGTGCGGGAGATATCGTGGCACTTGCGGGTCTGAGAAAGAGCTTTACCGGCGATACGCTTACAGAAAAAAAGCATCCGATTCTTTTCGAACGGTTAAAGTTTCCAGAACCGGTAATCTATGTTTCCGCAGAGCCGAGGGTGAAATCAGACCATGAAAGAATTCATGAAGGGCTTTTGAAAATGGCAGAAGAGGATCCGACAGTTAAAATCAAGATCGATGAAGAAACCGGGCAGACGATAATCATGGGGATGGGAGAATTGCATATAGATGTCATCGCGGAACGTCTCAGAAGAGAATATAAGTTGAATATAAGACTGGGCAAGCCCGAGGTTGCATACAGGGAGACGATAACACGTGCGGCCACAGGAGAAGGCAAGTTCATCAAGCGTACCGGTGCCAAAGGGCATTACGGTCATGTTGTTCTGGCGTTGACTCCTTTGCCGAGAGGGGAGAAATTCATTTTTGAAAATCTGGTTGACGAAAATAAAATACAGCGCCAGTTCATACCTTCAATAGAAGAAGGCGTGAGGAAAGCAATGGAAGCAGGCCCTCTTCTTGGAGTGCCGGTTATGGATATAAAGGTTACGGTGAAGGACGGTTCTTCCAATCCCGTTGATTCGAATGAAGTTGCTTACAAGATAGCCGCATCAATGGCTTTCCTGGATGCAAGCAGAAAGGCGGAACCGGTCTTGCTGGAACCAATCATGAGAATTGAACTTACGGTACCGGAAGAATTCATGGGCGATGCCCTGACAGATTTTAATCTCAGAGACGGCAAGATAGAGCATGTCAAAACCAAGGAGGGTTTCAAGATTGTGGAAGGGCATGTCCCTCTGAGAACGGTCTTTGGATACGCTACAATGCTGAGGTCGTTGACACAGGGACGCGGAAGTTATACAATAGAACCTTCTTATTATGAGGTTGTTCCTGCAGAAGAGGTGAAGAGGATAGGAGGCGTATAACTTCAGGATACGGCTCCCTCGAAAGAAACAGATGTTACGCGGCGGATAGCGTGCAGGGAGATTTGATATCCTGCGAGCTAAACGCTATTTTTTTCGGAGGCAGAGGTAAGACAATACCCCCGTTAAGAAAGAGTAGTGAGTAATATCCTGCGTCATCCCTGCGGATAGTGAACAGGGAATGAAGGACCAATCAGTAACCACTGGATTCAGAGACTGGGTAAAGGAGAAAGAAAATGGCGAAGGAGAAATTTGTAAGGACGAAACCGCATGTAAACATAGGGACGATAGGGCACGTAGACCACGGTAAGACGACGTTGACCAGTGCAATAACGCTGGTGCTGGGTACGGTTGGGGGAGCCAAGTACACCAAGTACGAAGAGATAGACAAGGCGCCTGAGGAGAAGGAGCGGGGATTGACAATCAACATATCGCACATAGAATACGAGACTGGTAAGCGTCATTATGCGCACATAGACTGTCCTGGTCATGCGGACTACATCAAGAACATGATAACCGGGGCGGCGCAGATGGACGGGGCGATACTGGTGGTAAGCGCGCCTGACGGGCCGATGCCGCAGACCCGGGAGCACATACTGCTTACGCACCAGGTGGAAGTACCTGCGATGGTGGTATACATGAACAAGATGGATCAGCTGGCTGACAAGGAGCTGGTTGAGCTGGTTGAGCTGGAGTTACGTGAGCTGCTGACCAAGTACGGATTTCCCGGGGACAAGATACCGATAGTTAAGGGTAGCGCGTTGCAGTGCATAGAGTGTGGTTGCGGTAAGCGGGATTGTCCGAAGTGCGGGAGCATTCACGAATTGATGGACGCGGTTGACAATTACATACCTGAGCCACCGCGGCCTGTTGACCAGCCGTTTCTGATGGCGATAGAGGACGTATTTTCAATAACTGGACGTGGTACGGTTTCTACCGGGAGGATAGAGCGTGGGAAGGTAAAGGTTGGGGATGCGGTAGAGATGATAGGGTTGTCTCATGAGGTGAAGAAGACGGTTGTGACCGGTATAGAGATGTTCAGGAAGGAGCTGGATGAAGGTATAGCCGGTGATAATGTGGGGATACTGTTGAGGGGGGTGGAGAAGGACGAGGCGGAGCGAGGCATGGTGGTAGCGGCTCCCGGGAGTATAACGCCACACACCAGATACAGGGCGCAGGTATACGTACTGAAGAAGGAGGAAGGAGGCAGGCACAAGGCGTTTTTCAGCGGATACCGTCCGCAGTTCTACATGAGGACCACGGATGTAACCGGGCAGATAAAGCTTCCCGAAGGGGTGGAGATGGTGATGCCTGGTGACAACGTAGAGATGGAAGTGGAACTCATATATCCGGTTGCGCTTGAAAAGGGGCAGCGTTTTGCGGTAAGGGAAGGCGGAAAAACCGTGGGCGCCGGCGCAGTAACAGAAATACTGAAGTGAAGAAATTTTGTTGCACATTATTTTTTTTGTGCTATAATAAGCATTTTGCGTTTATTCGATACAAAATCCGGGTAAACAGTATGGATTGATAAAAAGAAGGAACCATGGAAAGAAAAAGAATGCGAATTAAACTTAAAGCTTTCGACAACAGATTGCTGGACCAGTCCGCAAAAGACATAGTAGAGATGTTGAAGAAAACAGGCGTTAAGATATCCGGGCCTGTTCCTCTTCCAACCAGGAGAGAAGTATATACCGTTTTGCGTTCACCACACGTGAACAAGAAAAGCAGGGAGCAGTTTCAAATAAAGGTTCATAAAAGAGTAATAGATGTGATAGAACCGACTGCAAGAACCGTGGATTCTCTTAGCAGGTTGAATTTACCTGCCGGTGTGGAAGTCGAGATGAAACTCAGCTGATAATGAGGGCTTCAGGCGGGGGTTATGCAGAGGAGATGAAGAATGAGGATAGGGTTGATAGGCAGGAAAATGGGCATGAGCCAGATGTTTGTTGACCAGGATGGCAGAATTCTACCGGTCGTGATAATAAGAACAGGGCCATGCTATGTGACTGATATAAAAAAGGAAAAGAACGACGGTTATACGGCGGTTCAGCTTGGATTTGAAGAGATATCTGAAAAGAAACTGAATAAACCCGGAACGGGATATTTTAAGAAAAGGGAGCTTCCCGCCCTGAAAATTCTGAAGGAAATTCGTCTTAATAACGATAAGGATATCGATGGTTTTACCATAGGTCAACGACTTACCGTGGATATATTCAAGGAAGGAGAGTACGTTGATGTCACAGGCAGGTCTATAGGCAAAGGTTTTCAGGGCGTTGTGAAGAGGCATAAATTCAGCGGAGGAGCGGCGACACACGGTTCCATGTCTCACAGGGCTCCGGGTTCAATAGGGGGAACCACCCCTTCGAGAGTCTTCAAGGGAAAGCGTATGGCGGGGCATATGGGCGATGAAAGAGTCACGGTTCAGAATCTCCTCGTGGTCAAGGTTATCCCCGAAGAGAATCTTCTCATGCTGAAAGGCGCGATTCCGGGCTCCTCAAACGGATACATAGTTGTCAGAAAGGCGTTAAAAAAATGAAAAAAAAGATAAATGTCTACGACATGTCAGGCAAAGTGATTGCCGAGGAATCCTTGCCGGAAGCGCTAATCAGCAAACCCCTGAACAGAGATGTGATCTATTATTATGTTAATGCCTATATGGCAAACAGACGGCAGGGTACCTCGTCTTCCAAGACAAGGGGAGAGGTTTCCGGGAGCGGTAAAAAACCATGGAGACAGAAAGGCACCGGACGGGCGAGGGTCGGGTCAAGCAGGACGCCCCTATGGAGACACGGTGGGATCGTCTTTGGTCCGAGGCCCAGGGATTACAGTCAGTCTCTGCCGAAAAAGGTCAAGAAAAGCGCATTGAGAGAAGTCCTGAAAGACAAGATGCAGGAAGACAGATTCGCACTTTTCGCGCCTGAAAAGATGGAGAATCCCAGGACAAGGGTGTTTGTGGATTTCCTGAAAAAGACAGGTTACGAAAAAGAAAAAATTCTTTTTATCTTCTCAAACGATAAACAGAATAATATGAATTTAATCAAGTCGCTGAGAAATATGAATCTGGTCACATATGATTTCTCAAATAAGTTGAATGCTTACGAGATTCTCAGATCTGACAGGGTGATTGCGGAAAAGGATGTTTTCGGCACCATAAAGGGATATCTGGGAGAAGAGAATGGCGGGCGAACAATTTAAAATAGTAAAATTTCCCATTGTTACTGAGAAGTCAAACGCAGCAATTGAAGGAAATAAATATACCTTTTGCGTTGACAAGAAAGCTGGCAAGGCCAGCATCAAGAAAGCCATTGAAGGGATTTACAACGTAAGGGTTGATAAAATAAACGTGTTGAATATGCCAAGGAAGGAAAAGAATTACAAGTTCAGGATAAAAGGTTACAGACCCGGATACAAGAAGGCGGTTGTCACATTGAAGGAGGGAGAAAAAATTGCCATTACGTAAACTGAAGCCTGTGACGCCGGGGCAACGGCATGCCATATTGCAGGATTTTTCCGATATTACCCGAAGAAAACCGGAGAGAAATCTCGTTTTTGGATTAAGGAAAACCGGCGGGAGAAATAATCAGGGCAAGATTACCACAAGACACAGAGGCGGTGGCCATAAGAGGCTATACAGGGTTATAGATTTCAGAGGCAGGATTGGGGAATCGGGCAGGGTTGTCAGTATAGAGTATGACCCCAATCGCTCCGCAAGAATAGCCCTCGTTGTTTATAATGACGGCGTGAAGAATTATATTGTTGCCCCTGCGGGCTTGAAGGCCGGGGATCTCATAAAATGCGGTGAAGATGCGGATATAAAACCTGGACATCGACTACCACTGAGGAAAATTCCGGAAGGTGTTCAGGTATACAATATTGAACTCATACCAGGAATGGGCGGTAAATTTGTACGGTCCGCTGGAACTCTCGCCGATGTAATGGTGAAAAGCGACCAGCATGCACAGATAAGACTGCCTTCCGGGGAAGTGCGGCTTTTTGACATTGATTGCATGGCTACCGTAGGTCAGGTCAGCAACGCCGAGTTCAAATATGTATCCATAGGCAAGGCGGGAAGAACCAGATGGCTGGGCAGAAGGCCTGTTGTCCGGGGCGTGGCGATGAATCCGGTCGACCACCCTCACGGCGGCGGCGAAGGCAGGAGCAAGGGACATCTTTCCCAGAGTCCATGGGGTATGCCCACGAAGGGATATAAAACGAGGAAGAGAAATAAACCTTCTGATAGAAAAATATTGCAGAAACGGAAATAGGGAAGCCGGAGAATATAATGAGATCAAAGAAAAAAGGGCCGTATGTCGATACAAAATTGTTGAAGAAGATGGAGAAAAACAGGAATAGCGGTAAGAAAGACATCATCAAGACATGGTCAAGATCGTCGGTTGTAATACCTGAATTTGTGGGATACACCTTCGGTGTTCACAACGGCAGGATGTTTATAAACGTATATGTGACCGAGAATATGGTGGGTCACAAATTCGGCGAGTTCGCACCAACAAGAACATTCAGAGGGCATGGCAGTCATACCGAAAGGACAAAAGAAAAAACGTAAGTGCAGATTTCCCTGCGAGAGGAAATCGGGTTGACCGCACTGTTGTTTCGAGGAAAAGAGAGGAGTAAATGGAAGTATTTGCAAGAGCGAGGTATGTGAGGCAGAGCCCGAGGAAACTGAGGGTAATAGCTAAATTATTGACTGGAAAAGAGGTTCAGGAATCTCTGGGCATAGTGAGGAATTTGACAAAAAGAGGAAATGGAGTTATTGAAAAGACCATAAGTTCTGCGTTAAGAAATGCCTCACAGAAATCACCAGCCGTGGAGTGGAAGATTAAGAGTATCACGGTGGATGGAGGGCCTGTATTGAAAAGATATCGCTCTGCAACGATGGGGCGGGCTGTGATGGTGAGAAAAAGAACCAGTCATATTACCGTTATCCTTGAAGAACTTCAACGGAGACCAGAGAAAAATGGGACAAAAGGTTAATCCTCTAAGCATGAGGCTGGGAATTATCGAGGGATGGAAAGGCAACTGGTTTGCAGGAAAGAAGGAATTTAAGGAACTGCTTAAGGAAGACGTATATATAAGAAAATATTTAAAAGAAAGATTCCCTCGAGGCACGATAAGCAAGATTGACATAGAAAAAATAAAGGACAAACTGATAATAAAGATATACACAACAAGACCGGGGGTTGTGCTTGGAAGAAGAGGTTCCGAGATTGACCTGGTGCGGGATGAACTGTATAAGTTTTTCAACAAACAGGTGAGCATAGATGTTTTTGAGGTGAATCCCCCGGGACAGAGTGCACAATTTCTTGCAGATTCTATCGCCATGCAGCTGGAAAAGAGAATGCCGCATCGGCAGGCTATCAAAAAAGTCATGGCGCTGGCATTGCAGTCCGGGGCCCTGGGGGTCAAGGTGAGAATCAGCGGTCGGATAGGCGGCAGGGAAATATCCAGGTCGGAGCAATATATGGAAGGCAAGGTTCCCCTGCATACTCTTCGGGCAAGGATAGACTATGCGGTTTCCACGGCATTTTCCAGGTCGGGAACCGTTGGTCTGAAGGTATGGATTTATCTTGGAGAAGTCCTGGAGGAGAAGAAGAAGGAGAAAAACGATGCCGTTGATGCCAAAAAGGGTTAAGTACAGAAAAGCACAGCGAGGAAGAATGAAAGGCAGGGCTACCAGGGGTAGCACCCTGTTCTATGGAGACTACGGTCTGCAGATGATAGTCCCGGGATGGGTGACTAATTCGCAGATTGAAGCAGGAAGAATTGCGATTACGCATCATCTCAAGTCCCGCGGGAAACTGTGGATAAGGGTTTTTCCAGATAAACCGGTAACAAAAAAGCCTGCTGAAACACGCATGGGCAAGGGAAAGGCCGACGTCTCTCACTGGGTTGCCGTCGTTTTACCGGGCAAGATAATGTTTGAAATTGCGGGTACAACAGAGGATCTGGCGGTGGAAGCGCTGAGGCGGGCATCCCACAAGATACCCTACAAGACGAAGATAGTGAGAAGGCTTGTAAGTACAGCGAGAACGGAAGAGAGTTGAAAAATGAAAAAGGACGAAATCAACAAACTGCGTGAATCAACAGTTGATGAAATTAATTCCAGAATATCGGAGACGGAAAATCAGCTGTATAAACTGAAACACCAGTTGCACATAGGGCAATTAAAGAATTTTTCTGTAATAAAGGCAAAGAGAAGGGAGATAAGTATACTCAAGACGCTTATTGGAGAGAAAAATGCAAGACGAACGGGAGAAGAAAGGGCAAAAAAAAGCAATCAGGGTTGAGAAAATCGGCAGAGTTCTTGGCAGCAAGATGGATAAATCGAGGACGGTGCTGATAGAAGGCAGGATACAGCATCCATTCTACAAGAAATTCATACGGAATCGGAAAAGAGTCATGGCGCACGATGAGTCAAACATCTCAGGTAGTGGCGACATGGTAAGGATTGTCAAGTGCAGACCGTTGAGCAAGTGCAAGAGATGGAGGATAGAAGAGGTTATCGAGAAAGGAGAAATTGAGGAAAATGGTACAGCTGAGGACGGTATTGACAGTGGCAGATAATACCGGAGCAAAGAAAATAATGGTTATAGGAATTCCGGGACATTCCGGAAGGAAATACGCTGGAGTGGGTGATATTATCGTTGCCAGCGTGAAAGATGCGATACCCGATGGTATTGTTAAGAAGAAAGAAAAGGTCAAGGCAGTTGTGGTAAGAACGGTGAAACCGATAAAAAGGCGCGATGGGACATTAATAAGATTTGACCATAACTGTGCCGTGATAATAGATGAGGAAAAAAATCCGAGAGGCACGAGAGTTTTTGGCCCTGTTCCCCGGGAACTGCGCGATAATAATTTCACGAAGATCATTTCTCTGGCGCCGGAGGTGCTATAAATGAAATGCAGGTTAAGGAAAGGAGATTTTGTTCAGGTTGTAAAAGGAAAGGATAGAGGCAAGAAAGGAAGAGTCATACAGGTTTTGCCGGAGAAAGGCAGAATTCTTGTCGAGGGCATAAATTTTGTGCGGAAACACTCAAGACCGAAAGCCATTGACAGGCAGGGTGGCATTACTCAGATGGAAAAACCCGTTTCAATTGCAAATGTCATGTATTTCTGCATGAAGTGTACAAAGAGGACGGTATTGAAAGGAAAAACTCTCCAGGATGGCTCAAAAGTCAGGTATTGCAAAAAATGCAATGAAATTGCAGAGGTAAGGTGAAATGGAACCGAGGCTGAAAATACATTACAGGGAAAAAGTCGTGCCCGAACTCATGAAGACATCCGGGTATAAAAATCCCCATCAGGTTCCGCGTCTTGTGAAGGTCGTTTTGAATACGGGCATAGGTAAAGATAACAAAGATGCGAAAGTGATTGAAGCCACCCAGAGGGAAATGGCGCTTATCTCAGGCCAGAAACCGGTTATTACAAGAAGCCGGAAGTCTATTGCCGGCTTCAATTTGAGAAAAGGAGATATCTGTGGGGTTACGGTAACACTGCGCGGTAACAGGATGTACGAATTTGTCGACAGAATGGTAACTGTTGCTCTGCCCAGGGTGAGGGATTTCAATGGATTACCTGCCAGTTCCACCGACGGAAAGGGCGGTTACACCATAGGTGTCAGGGAACAGGTTATTTTCCCGGAGGTTGATTATAATTCAATATATAAGGTGAAGGGGATGAACGTAACCATTTCCACAACGGCAAAAACCGGGAAGGAAACGATTACATTTCTGAAACGGATGGGACTTCCTATAAGGGAGGAATAAATTGGCGAGAAAATGTTTTTTTGAAAAGATGAAAAAGGAGCCCAAGTTCGCAGTAAGAAAAAGGAACAGGTGTTGGAAATGCGGCCGGCCGAGGGCTTACTACAGAAAATTCGGGATATGCAGGATATGTTTCAGGGAGCTTGCATCAAAAGGGGAAATCCCGGGAGTCAGAAAAGCAAGTTGGTAGGAGGCCAAAATGACGATGACTGACACTGTGTCCGACATGATTACCAGGATAAGGAACGGGAATATGATTAACAGGAATTATGTGCTTGTCCCCCACAGCAAATTCAAGCAAGAGATATTGAAGGTTCTGAAAGAAGAGGGTTTCATAAAGGATTACGAAACCACCGAGGAAGGCAAAAAGCGTTATCTGAAAGTATTTCTGAAGTATTATTCAGAAACCAGCAAGGCAATAACCGAAATAAAAAAGATAAGCAAACCCGGAAGCAGGATATACGTGGACAGGAATCAGATACCGGAAATTAAAAGCGGAGCCGGGATAGCGGTACTGTCAACGTCAAGGGGAGTGCTGAGTAACAAGAAGGCGAGAGAACAGGGAGTGGGTGGAGAACTTCTTTTTCAGGTATGGTGAGGGACGAAAATGGCTAGACTTGGGAAGAAACCCGTTGAGATACGGGAGGGCGTAAAAGTTGCGCAGAAAGAAGGGAAGATTCTTTTTGAAGGCAGCAAGGGTAAGCTGGAGCAGGAGATTTTTCCAAATCTTGAAGTTTCAATTGATGGCGGCATGATAGCCGTGAAAAATCTGGTATCCGAAGATGACAGAAAATTATACAGGAAGACAGAAGCTTTGAGAGGGTTGCTGAGAAAACTGATATTGAACACGATTAGAGGTGTAAAGGAAGGATTTGAAAAAATACTTGAGATACATGGCGTGGGATATAAAGGCGAGGTCAAGGGGAACAAACTGCTCTTGTCCGTGGGTTTTTCAATTCCGGTGGAACTTGACATTCCAAAAGGAATAGAGATTGAGGTTCTGAAAAATACGATCATCTTCATAAGGGGCACGGAGAAACAGCAGGTTGGAAATTATGCCGCTGTTATAAGGGCAATCTGTCCTCCTGAACCCTACAAGGGCAAAGGGATAAGGTACAGGGGAGAATACGTAAGACACAAGGCCGGCAAGACCGGTGCCGGAGCGGGAGCTGCGCAATGACAAAGACAAGGGAAGAAAGAAGGCAGAAGAGACACCTCAGAGTCAGGAAAAAGATATTCGGCAGAAAAGATGCTCCCAGGGTTGTTATTTTTAAGAGCAACAGATATATCTATGTCTCTCTGGTTGTTGACGAGGAATCGCCTGGCAAGGTTCTGACAACCGTGTCCGGATTATCCCCGGAAATCAAAGGACAGAAGGGAGAGAAGGTCAGGGGATATAACACCGCGGGGGCAAGACAGGTCGGGGAACTTCTCGCAAAGAAGGCTTCTCAAATGGGGGTTACGAAAGTTGTTTTTGACAGGAGCGGTTACAGATATACGGGAAGGATAAAAGCCCTCGCCGATGCCGCGAGAGAAGGAGGACTGAAATTTTAATGGAAAAACAACTGCTCGAAGAGAAAGAGGAAAAACAGGTTGTCGTGGAGATAAGACGTGTAACCAAGGTTACAAAGGGCGGCAAGAATCTGAATTTCAGGGCACTTGTTGTTGTGGGTGACGGCAAGGGCAATGTCGGATATGCAATAGGGAAGGCGGGCGAGGTTCCGGAGGCAATACGGAAAGCGATAGAGAAGGCCAAGAAGAATATGATAATGATACCTCTCAAGGAAACCACAATACCTTACGATGTAAGAGCAAAGTCAGGCGCTTCAGTGGTTGTGCTCAAGCCTGCTGTCAGGGGACACGGTATGGTCGCCGGTAAGACCATGCGCGCATTTTTTGAAGTGAGCGGGATAACTGACATTACCTGTAAATGCCTCGGCTCAACGAATCCTTTGAATGTAATAAATGCCACGGTGAAGGCATTATTGAAACTGAGAAATGTCGGAGAGGGAGAGAGAAATGAAGTTACATGATATTAAAGCGCCTTTGGGCGCGACGCGTTCCCGGAAGAGGGTGGGCCGTGGAAACTCTTCAGGGCACGGTGGGACTTCCACTCGCGGTCATAAGGGACATAAAGCAAGGAAAGGATTCAGTCTTTCCTACAATTTTGAAGGTGGGCAGATGCCGCTGGTCAGGAGACTTCCCAAGCGAGGGTTCACCCATATCAAGAAGTCATATACAGAGATAGTCAATCTTGGGAATATAGACGGGGTTTTTAAGGAAAATGATATCGTAACACCGGAACTTCTGAAAAACAGAGGGCTGATAAAGAAGGCAGAAAATGTCAAAATCCTTGGGGAAGGCGCTATGAAAAAAAAGATGGAAATCCATGCTCATTCGTTTTCTTCCAGAGCAAAAGAGATAATAGAAAAAACTGGGGGTAAGGCGATAAAGCTCCAACCTGTGCAGGGGAATGAAAAATGTTAGATGGATTCAGAGACAGTTTTAAGGTCCCTGACCTGAGAAGAAGAATCATACTGTCAATATTGCTTCTGACGGTTTATCGATTGGGTTGTTATGTCCCTTCTCCGGGAATAGACGGAAGAGCGCTGTCAAAGTTCTTTGAACAGTTTCCGAACACTCTTCTTGGCATTGCCGACCTTTTTGCCGGGGGTGCATTGAGTAATGCCACGATTTTTGCCCTGGGCATAATGCCTTATATAAGTGTTTCAATCATTCTGGAATTGCTGACTTCCATTATCCCATATTTTGATAATCTCAGAAGAAGCGGTGTTGAAGGGAGAAGAAAACTCACGCAGATTACCCGCATGGGAACGGTAGGGCTGTGCGTATTCCAGGGGGCTGCTATCAGTATGTGGCTTGAGAATCCCGCACATTTCGGTGAAATTGTCGTGGTTCCAAATCCCGGGTGGATTTTCAGAGCGACCACGATAATAACACTGACCACGGGCACGATATTTCTCATGTGGCTTGGCGAACAGATAACGGAAAAGGGCATAGGGAACGGTATCTCTCTCATAATAACGGCGAGTATCCTTTCACGAATGCCTGTGGCGTTCCACAGGGTTGTTCAACTGGTATCTGCCGGGGAAATAAGTTTTCTGGCCGTTATCATCATGCTTGTTCTGATATTCGTTGTTGTTGGTTTTGCCATTGTGATAAACGAGAGCGAGAGAAGAATTCCCATACAATATGCCAAGAGAGTCGTGGGCAGAAAAATCTATGGCGGACAGACTACCTATCTTCCCATAAAACTCAATCAGGGGGGAGTCATACCGCTTATATTTGCCATCTCCATACTGACTTTCCCGGCCACCTTTCTGGCTTTTTCCACGAGCCGCATATTGCAGAATATTGCCGGTTTCATTTCCCCGACAAGAGGCGTGGGAATGGTCCTTTATGCACTGCTCACCATATTTTTCTGCTATTTTTATGCAAGCATCATTTTCAATCCCGACAATGTTTCGGATGACCTCAAGAAATACGGAGGTTTTGTACAGGGAATACGACCCGGCAAGTCAACGGCCGTATATCTGGAAAGAATTCTTAACCGGCTCACTTTGCCCGGTTCGTTGATGCTGACAAGCATAGCGCTTTTGCCCTATCTCATCATGCTTTTCTACAGGAGGATCCCCTATATTGTGGCCAATCTTTTCGGGGGGATAGGTCTATTGATCATTGTCTCCGTACTGCTTGAAACGTTAAGGCAGATCGAGTCCCATTTGCTTGTCAGGCATTACCAGGGTTTTATCAAAAGGGCGAAAGGCCGGTAATGAAAAAAGAACTGATTATGCTGGGCCCTCCCGGTGCGGGAAAGGGTACTGTTGGAAGCCGTCTTTCCGTAATCTGGGGATTGCCGCTGATTTCTTCCGGCGATTTGTTGAGGGAACATCTCAAGAATGAGACCGAAGCGGGTTTGAATGCGAAGAAATACATGGAAAAGGGAGAACTTGTTCCCGATAAAATTGTTATGAAGATGGTGGAGGAAAAACTGGCAGAACCGCTGTGTGAAAAGGGATTCATAATAGACGGTTTTCCCAGAACCATATCTCAGGCGGAGATGCTTGACAGCATGATTGACAACGCTGATGATACAAGGGTAATTTACCTGAGCGCTGATGACGATTTTCTCGTGGAAAGGCTTTCGTTGAGAAGAGTATGCGAACGCTGTGGGAAAATATATCATCTGGTAAACCTTCCACCGCTGAAAGAAGGGATATGCGACTTTTGCGGGGGTAACCTTGTCCAGAGGTCTGATGACCGTGAGGAGATCATAAGAAGGAGACTGGAGGTTTACCGGCAGTTAACCGCTCCTTTGATAGAGTACTATAAGAATAAAGAAATACTCTATGTTGTCCCCGGGGACGGAAAGCTTGAAGATACCATCTCTGAAATAAGAAAGATTACCAAATGGTAGCGAAAAACAGCGAAGAAATCGCCAGAATCAAGATAGCCTGCACAATATGCAAGAGAATACTTGTGGCGCTGGGAAAGATGGTAGAAGCCGGCATGACAACGTATGACATAGAAAAGAGAGGGGAAGAACTTATAAGGGAAAACAGGGTGGTCTCGGCTTTCAGGAATTACAACGGTTACCCTGCGGATTTGTGTGTATCGGTGAACGAAGAAGTTGTCCACGGCATCCCATCCAGGAAGAGGGTTTTGAAAGAAGGCGATATTGTTTCCATTGATATAGGAGTCATATATAAGGGCTATTGTGGTGACTGTGCCGACACTTTTCCCGTGGGGGAGATCAAGAGTATCCACAGGAAACTCATAGAGGTCACAAGAAGATCGTTTGAAGCCGGCGTTGCAATGGTTTTGCCTGAAAAGCGAATAGGAGACATAGGCGCCGCAATAGAAAACTTTGTGGAAGAAAATAGCTTTTCTGTGGTAAAAGAATTTGCAGGGCACGGGATAGGCAAGAACCTGCATGAGTATCCCGAAATACCAAATTTCGGGATACCCGGAACAGGAGCAATTCTGAGGGAGAACATGATCCTTGCCATAGAGCCGATGATCAACCAGCATAAAGCAGCCGTCAGAATTCTTGATGATGGATGGACCGTGGTTACCAAGGACGGGGGGTATTCCGCGCACTACGAAAACTGTGTCCTGGTGGGGAGGCAGGGACCGGAAATACTGACAGCCTGAGTTTTATCATGAACAACAAAGAAGAAAAGATCAAGGTTCAGGGCAAGATTACAAAAGCATTACCTGGTACCGCCTTCCTGGTGGAACTTGAAAATAGCCATGTTATAACGGCATATCTATGCGGGAAGATGAGGATGTACTATATCAAGATAATACCGGGAGACAAAGTTCTTGTTGAGCTATCTCCGTATGACCTGACAAGAGGCAGGATTACAAAAAGGCTATAGGGATGCTGCGGAAAGACAAGAAAGTTCAAAATCTAAAATGACAGATAGAGGTGATAAAAATGAAAGTTAGAGCTTCGGTAAAAAAAATATGTCCCAAGTGCAAAATAATAAGAAGAAAAGGAGAGGTAAGGGTCATATGCAGCAATCCCCAGAAAGGGCCGAAGCATAAACAGAGGCAGGGGTAAAAGAGAGTGATTGGTGGCAAGTGAATGGTGTTTTTGGGAGAGTCATCATCAGTTGGTTATGACTGTTTTAAAACGGAATAAAGGAGAAGATGGCAAATGGCAAGAATACTCGGAGTAGAGATACCTGATAACAAGAAACTGGAGATATCCCTGACGTATATCTACGGAGTGGGACGAACGCTGGCGAGGAAGATAATTCTTCACACAAAGATTGACGGGAACAAGAGGGTTAAGGATTTAAATGAAGAGGAACTTGGCAAGATCGCTTCTTTCCTGCAGAAGAACATACCCGTAGAGGGAGACCTGAAGAAAGAATTGGCGGAAAATATACGAAGATTGATAGAAATAAACTCGTACAGGGGGATAAGACATCGTCTTTCTCTGCCCGTAAGGGGGCAGAGAACCAGGTCCAACGCCAGGACAAGAAAAGGTCCCAAGAAGACCGTGGGAGTTATAAGGGACAAGACCGCAAGGAAAGCCCTCAAGACAAAAGAAGAAGAAACAAAAAAACAAGGATGAAAAATGGCAGAGAACGAAAAAAAATACGTAAAAAAGAAAAAGAAAAGCGTTGATATTCTTAAAGGTGTTGCTCACATAAAGGCCACTTTTAACAACACGGTGGTTACCATAACAGACTCAAACGGAAGAGTTCTCTTATGGGGCAGCGGTGGAACTGCCGGATTCAAGGGAACCAGAAAGGGTACTCCCTTTGCGGCTCAACTGGTGGCAGAGAACATTGCCAGGAAGGCCCAGATGACCTTTAATATGAAAGAAGTGGATGTTCTTGTCAAAGGTCCTGGTTCGGGGAGAGAAACAGCCATCAGAGCGTTACAGGGCGCAGGGCTTAACGTGATTTCCATAAAGGATATAACGCCTATTCCTCATAATGGCTGCAGACCTCCGAGGCGCAGAAAAGTATAAAAGGGGAGATTGAAAATGACGAAGATTACCAAGCCGGTATGCAAGATATGCAGAAAGTACGGCACCAAGCTTTACCTGAAAGGAAAAAGATGCGAGACCGTCAAGTGTGCTATTGACCCGCGTGACAGCAAGAAAAAGAAGAGGGGATCGTTCATCAAAAGGAAAAAAAGATCTGAATACGGAGTGCAGTTGATGGAAAAAAACAAGGTTAAGATTTACTACGGCGTTCTCGAAAGACAATTCCGCAGGTACTTTGACATGGCCAAAAAACTGCAAGGAATAACAGGAGAAAATCTGCTCAAGTTGCTTGAAAGCCGTCTGGATAATACGATTTTCAGGGCAAACTGGGTCTACTCAAGAAGAATGGCAAGACACATGATAAACCACGGTGAAATCAGGGTCAACGGCAGGAGAGTGGATAGGCCGGGACATATCGTCAGAAGCGGGGATATAATACAGCTGCATCCAAACAGCAAGTACTCAAAACAGATCAAGAATTGTATTGAGGATTACAAGACCCACGTAATACCCGGGTGGATGCAGGTGGATAACGACAACCTCAGTCTGAGTATAATAAGGATACCCGAAAGGGACGAAGTAACATTGCCGATAAACGAACAGTTGATAGTCAACCTTTATTCAAAATAAGCAGGACAGCCAAAGAGAAGAATCATAACCCCTCACATATTGGCAAATGGCAAGTGGCAGAAGGCAGTAAAAAGAAAGACCATATGCTATATGCCACAAGCCATGTGCTATTCGGGGTAAAGGGGATGAAGAGATGAAAGAATTCGTATTTCCTGAAAAAGTTGTATGGGAAAAAGAAACATACAGAGATAATTACGGCAAGATTATCATAGAACCTCTGGAAAGGGGATACGGAGCAACGATTGGCAATTCGCTGCGAAGAGTTTTTCTATCTTCCGTCGAAGGTATCGCGATAACTGCTCTCAAAGTGGAAGGAGTGTCTCATGAATTCTCCACCATCAAGGGGGTAAAAGAGGATGTCGTTGAAATAGTGATGAACCTGAAACAGGTTGCCCTGAAACCTAACATAAAAGAATTCCCCCACGTTATTCCGGAATTCAAGATAAGCGGGAAGGAAGAGATCTGCGCCGGGGATTTGATAAATGACAGTAGCGCCGAAGTTCTTAATAAGGACCTCCATATCGCCACGCTTCTGCCTGACAGAACCCTTAAAGTGCAAATTGAAATTACGAGGGGCAGAGGATATATATCGCAGGAGAAGATGAAACTTGTGAAATCCCGGCCGTCCATAGGCAATATCTTGATAGACGGCATCTTCTCGCCTGTCCGGAAGGTATCATTCAATGTTGAAAATACAAGGGTCGGGCAGTTTGTTGACTATGAGAAGCTTATACTTGAAGTCTGGACAACAGGCGCAATTTCCCCGAAAGATGCGTTGAGGGAAGTGACGGGTCTTATGAATAGACATTTTTCCATAATAGGGGAAAAACAGGTGGTGGGCGAAGAGGTAAAGGAAAAGAAGGGCGAAGGGAAAGAAGAGAAGAAGGTTTCTGTCAATTTGAAAATGAACATTTCGGAACTCAAACTTACAACCAGGGTTCTGAACGGACTTATTTCAAAGAAAATAGGGACTCTTGAAGAATTGCTTGCCATCCCGAGAGAAGAACTTGAAGGGATAAGAAATCTGGGCAAGAAATCCATTGATGAAGTTGACAGGGCTCTGGCCAAGATGGGACTCAGTTTGAAAACGAACGATGAATCCAAAAATAAGAGGGAAAAATGAGGCACAAGAAGAAAATAAGAAAAATAGGCAGGAACAAGTCTCACAGAAAGGCCCTGATGAGAAACATGGCGATAGGTTTTTTCCAGCACCTGGAGATAAGGACAACGGAGGTCAAGGCCAGGGAATTACAGAAGATGCTGGAAAAGATAATAACCCTTGGCAAGGCAGGCGACCTGGCGAGTTACCGACGGATAAATTCTATACTGAATCATGCACCCAGTCTGGCAAGAGTAAGGGAAGTTTCTGGAAAATACCAGGACAGAAATGGCGGTTGCACCCGCATAATAAAATTGTCTCCCAGGACCGGTGATAATTCCAGAATGGCCATAATTAGACTGGTGCAATAAGGACAGCGAACAGTTGAAAAGAAATGAAAAGCAGTGAGCAAAAAAATGAATAAAAATCTTAAATTGCTTGACAAATTTGATAAGAATGCAAATATGTACGAATTGATATGCAAATTAGCCAGGAAGACTCATTCAATAATAAATGGAGCTGGTGTCTCCACCGACAGCAAAGAATATGATCCTATCCGGGTTGTAATGGAAGAGGCTTCCGGGGATGAGAAGACAGAAAAATGAAGGATTTCATCAGATTACTTAAATATATGAAGGAAAAGGATGCCTCGGACCTGCACATTAAGTTCGGCAGAAAACCCATATTTCGCATCAAGAAAGGACTGCACATTTACGAAGACTGGGATGGCGTGTTCACAAGGGAAAATATCAACGAAATACTGGGTAAGGTCATGTCCGCTGGGCAGCTCAAATCATTCACTGAGAACAAGGAAGCGGATTTTGCCTTTGACGATCCGGAGGTAGGAAGATACAGGGTAAATGCTTTTCAGCAGAGAGGATACACAGGGCTTGTTTTCAGGAGGATAAAGGATGCCATACCCACCTTTGCCGAGGTGCATCTGCCTGAAATCCTGTCAGAAATTTCCCTTTTCCCTGACGGAATAGTTCTTGTCACTGGGCCCACCGGCTGCGGCAAATCAACGACCCTTGCCGCCATGATACAGAACATCAACAAGCAGAAGGAAAGGCACATTGTTACCATAGAAGACCCCATAGAATACCTTTACAAAGACGATAAGTCAGTTATTGACCAGCGGGAGGTGGGGATAGATACAAATTCATTTACGATGGCGCTGAAACATGTTCTGAGGGAGGATCCGGATATAATTCTGATAGGAGAGTTAAGGGACGTCAACACTTTTCAGGCCGCCATAAACGCCTGTGAAACCGGGCACCTCGTTTTTGCGACACTCCATACCGTTGATACCCTTTCAACCATCGCCCGTATACTTGATTTCTTTCCTTCCTCACAGCATGAACAGGTAAGGAAGATAGTCGGGTATCACCTCAGAGCAACCGTCTGTCAGAAACTTGTTCCGAAAAAAGACCAGTCCGGACTTGTTCCGGTATGCGAAATACTGATAGTGACCCCCCTCATTTCCAAGCTGATCCAGGAAAATAAGATGAACAAGCTTTATTCCGCAATGGCATCCTCAGCCGAAACCGGCATGCAGACATTCAACCAGCATCTTGTGAAGCTCATACAGGGCGACATTATTGAACCTGAAATAGGATTTGCCGCATCACCATCTCCCCACACTCTGGAAATGAACCTCCGGGGCATATATCTGGATGAAGAGACTAAAATTATCGGAGAATGATGGAACTCCGGATCTTCCCATCGCCGCAGGAATAGTTGCAGCAATAGTCATTTTCTCGTCACTGATATCGCTAGCCGCTGAAAGATTTACCGCCATTTACACTGAACCGGTCTTTGCCATAATGTGGAGCATATTTAACACCTCTCTCATTACTATCATAATTCTTTGCTGTGTTTTTGTCAGGTTCAGGTCACATCTAAATTCTATTCTGGCAAAGCCTCGCGCTTCTTTGATCAAAACCGGATTTTACTCCTACCTTTTGTTCCTGCCATGTTTATTCTTTCTTGCCATGCTTTCCTTTAAGTTTTTCAAGAACATGGGACTGGACCCCCAGCCGCAGCAGATTCTTTCCGTTTACATGCAGACAGACTCTTTTTATATTCTATCCACGATGTTCTTTCTGAGTTGTGTGGTGGCCCCTTTTGCGGAAGAGGTCATATTCCGGGGAATCATTTACCCAGCACTCAAAAAGAGTTTCCCTGTTCCGGCAGCCGTGATTGCGAGTTCGCTTTTTTTTGCCCTTCTGCACAACGAGATATTTGCTCTCGTGGGGCTTTTTGCCTTTGGTATTCTGCTTGCATATC
>CAYOFY010000010.1:0-35604 GCA_964403465.1 uncultured bacterium | reverse complement strand
TGTACAACCTGGTCCTCCCCACCATCGCACTAACCACCACTCCGCCGTTTTCCAGACGCGCCAACTGCTGTTGAATTCCATTCACGGAGATATTGAACGTCCTTGACAGCCCCTTGGGATATGCCTGTCCGTAAGCTTCAAGAGAAAATAAAATTTTTTCTATTGTGCCGTTTCCAAGCACAGGTTCCAACATGGTTTGCTCCTTTACCATAATTCATGGTTATATTACCATAATAAATGGTATATGTCAAGAGATTCAAGAGAAGTGTTTGATGGAGGCGAGGAGGTCGGACGGGGGAGGGCCGAAGCGGTCGGTCATCTCCTCAATCAGGACCTTGGCCTCGCCTTTGCCGGTGATGCCGGCCATACGCTGGTAAAGGTAGAACCTCAGCGACGGGTTCTGCACGTATTCCGGAGGTATGCTGACCGAGATTTCCCATGGATGGGGCGCGGGACTTTCTATCCCCTTCATCTCCTCCATGATTTCCTTCCAGAAGCGGCAGTAAAGGTTAAAACCCACCTGCTCCACAAAACCGTGCTGTTCCCTGCCCAGGATATTGCCGGCGCCCCGTATCTCAAGGTCTTTCAGGGCAACCTTGTAACCGCTTCCCGGCTTGCTGAGTTCCTGAAGCGCGGAGAGCCGTTCCCTTGCCATCTCCGTCAGAAGGGCCTGGTCGGGAATGAGGAAATAGGCGTATGCCCTCCACTTGTACCTGCCGACCCTGCCCCTCAGCTGGTACAGGTCTGCAAGTCCGAACGTATGTGCATTGTCCACGATGAGGGTGTTTGCCCTGGGAATATCTATGCCGTTTTCCACGATGGTGGTGGCGACAAGCAAGTCCGTTTCCCCTCCGGAAAACCTTTCCATGATGGCGGCGAGTCTTTCCGGCTCCATCCTGCCGTGCGCGAATTCTATCCTGGGAACGAAAGGAAGCATCTGCCTCAGCCGGGCAGTCACCTTCTCAATGTCGTATATGCGGTTGTGAAGATAAAAGACCTGCCCTTTCCTTTCCATCTCTCTCAGTACGGCTTCCCTCACAAGTTTCTCGCTGTACCTGCCGGAGCAGGTGATGACGGAAAGACGTCCCTGCGGGGGAGTCTCTATCATGCTGATGTCCCTCAAGCCCGATATCGCCATGTAAAGCGTTCTCGGAATGGGTGTTGCTGTGAGCGTAAGCACGTCTATCTTCCTGAACATGTTCTTTATCTTCTCTTTGTGCACAACGCCGAACCTCTGCTCTTCGTCAATGATAAGAAGCCCCGGCTTGCTGAATTTCACGTCCGCCTGAAGCAGCCTGTGCGTTCCTATGACGATATCAACCTTTCCTTTTGCCACTTCCGCCAGTATCTCCTTCTGCCTGTTCCAGGGAGTCAGTCTTGACAGCATCTCCACCCGTACGGGGAAATCTGCAAACCTTTCCCTGAACGTCAAAAAATGCTGTAACGCGAGAACCGTGGTTGGAACCAGCACCACCGCCTGGGTCCCGCTTATAACCGCCTTGCATGCCGCTCTGAGAGCCACCTCGGTCTTTCCGTATCCTGAGTCCCCGCAGACTATCCTGTCCATAATACCGCGCGAGACCATGTCCTCCTTGACCTCTTTTATCGCTCTCAACTGGTCGTCTGTCTCACGGTATATGAACCCTCCGTCAAACTCCCTCTGGAACTCCTCGTCCGGCAAAAATCCGAACCCTTTCTCTTTTTTTCTCTCCACGTAAAGGCCATAGAGGTCGCCTGCAAGGTCCCTTATGGCGTTTTTAACCTTTTCCCGGACCTTCACCCAGCTCCTGCCTGCCAGCACTGACAGGCGGGGTGTCTCGGACCCGATATACTTATGGATAAGGGATATCTGGCTCAAAGGAACGTACAGCCTGTCCCCCCCTTCATATTCAAGCACCGCGAATTCCTCTTTCTTTTGCTCTGCCCCCCTCACCGCCAGTTTCTGCATCTCGATGAATCTGCCTATGCCTTCGTTGTAATGGACAACGTAGTCGCCCTCTTTTATCCCGGCTGAACTGCTCAATGGCAAACTCTCAGCGTAAACCTTCCGGGAAGGCCGCCTTGTCCTGTATCTTGAAAAGAGTTCGTCGTTGCTCAGAAGCGTCAGGTTTACCTCGGGGAAGGAGAACCCGGAGGAAAGCATCCCCCTGAAAAAACTTGCATGGCTGACATCAGCCCCTTTTTCCGCAAGTATCTCCTTAAGACGCTTCTCCTGTGCGGTTGTATCCGAGAAGATGGCAAGGTTTTCTCCTTCAAAGGGGTTCCAGATGAAGGAGGAGTCCACCCGGAACCTGCCGGCAGAGGGAAATACGTTGAAAAGAAGATGGCGTTCTTTCTCTTCCGGCGCAGGAACGGCGTCCTGGAAAACAATGGCCCTTTCCACCGCCGCCTTAAACTCCGCGTCCCTGTATAACCCCCTGTCCTCCAGCTCTTTCAAGAGAAGGGATTGATAAAACCTGCCGGGCTCAACAAAAAAGAGCGCCGCATCCTTCAGCTGCGTTATCGCGTCCGAAGATTCCTGCCCTGCGTATGTCTCGTTCAGGGGCAGAAGCGTAAATCCCGGTATCTTCTCAAATGAAATCTGGTTGCCGGGTTCAAACTTCCGCACGGAGTTTATCCTGTTGCCGAGAAATTCCACCCTCAGGGGAAATTGTGAATCCAGCGGGAACACGTCCACTATCCCTCCCCTCCTGGCGAACTCACCGGGTTCCTCAACGACATCCGCCTCGTCATACCCGTAACTCAAAAGGTGTTCGAGAAGGATATCGCGCCTTAACGTGCTTCCGGTATTGACGGGAACGGAGCTGTGGCTGAATTCCCGGAAATCGGGGATTTTCTTCAGCAGGGCGGCCGGCTGGGAGACGACAACGAGGGGTTGTTTTGACCCGGCTATCTCCGTAAATGCCGTCACTCGCTCAAACATGTCGGTGGAAACACCCTGAACATTGTCTGAAAAAAGTTCGGGAGAGGGGATTAGCTTTGCGTTCTCTTCCCCGATGAAATTGATGATATCCTGAAAGAATATCTCTGCCGACTCTTCTTCGGGAAGAATAACCAGGAAGGTTCTGCGAAGTTCTGCAAAAAGGCCTGCGGCAAGATATGAAAAGAAAGAGGTTCCGGCTCCGCCGTTTACGAAATATTTTTCCCCTTTTTCCGTCAGTCTTCTTATATGCGAAAACTTCTCCGACCTTGATGGGAAATCCAGCAATTCAAGCATCAGCTACTCCTGCTGTTTCGTCTCTTCCTTTTCCGACGCAGACAGAACCTTGCGGACCTCTGCTTCGGTATCCCTCAATCTATCCCTGCAGTATTTGATAAGAGAAGAGGCGCGCTTGACCTTTTCAAGCAGGTGGTCCACATCAACATCCTCTTCTTCTATCTCCTTGACTATTGATTCAATTTCGGCAATTGCCTGCGCATAGGTAGGTTTCTTTTCCGCCATTGTTTTTCTCCTTTATCCCGAACTCTTCTTGATACACCCTCGTTGTGAGGGGTTTCGTTTTATCTCTTTAAAAATTCTCCCTTCCTTGTTTCGATTCCGGACAAGACCCTAACCGAAACATGTTGTCATTGCGAGCGTTCTCTGCGCGGCAATCTCAACCTTTCTTTTTCGTCTCACATCTCTCTTCTCACGTTTCACTCTTATCCACAACGCTTTCTATCGTGCCTTTGTACAACCGGGTTGCTATCCTGTCCCCGCCTTTAACGGAATCCGAATCTTTTACGACCTTCCCGTTGTTAAAGGTGATGCTGTAACCCCTTTGCAGCACCCTGACGGGATTCATGAGTTCAATCCTGTCCGCGTTTCTTTCAAGCGCATTCAGGGACCCTTTAATGTATGCCTGGACGGCAGCAGAAAGAGTAACGGGCGCCTGCCCGAGAAAAAACTCCATGGATGCGGTGTTCCTCGCCACGTTGTTTCTGAAGTCGGAAACAAGCGTTCTCAACGCCTGCGTTCTTTCATGCAGGAAAAAGTCTGCGAAGATACGCAGGTGCTTTTCTGCGCCTTCCAGCGAATGCTGTTCCGAGAGGATGCGGCTGACCGCAATATCTGCAAGGCTCTTGGCTCCGGCGTCCAGCCGGTTCTCAAATTCTTTCATCTGCCCTATGATAAACTCGGCGGCCGCGGTCGGGCTTATCAGTCTCTCATGAGCCACTATATCCACAACCGTCTCGTCTCTCCTGTGGCCTATCCCGGAAAGTACGGGTATGGGAAACAGGGCAACCGCCCTTCCTATGTTATGGTTGTCAAAACTGTGCAGGTCTATCTGGTCGCCGCCGCCCCGTATGATAACTGCGACATCAAAATCCTTGATGTGCCCGAGGCACCTGTTCAGGGCGCTGATGACGGACTGCTCGGTCTGCTCGCCCTGCATGAACGCGGGAAAGAGCGTTACGGATATCGCATATCCGTAAGGGTTGTTCTGCAGGGTGTTGAGGAAATCCTCGTATCCGGCAGCTGACCGGGATGATATGACGGCTATTCTCTGGGGGACGGGGGGGAAAGGGAGTTTCCTGTTACGGTCAAGTATTCCTTCCTTCTCAAGTTGCGCAATTATCTTTTTGCGGTGGAGTGCAAACTCGCCTATCGTGTATGCCGGATCCGCATCAGCGATATCAAGGGCGAAACCGTATATCTCGTGGAAACTGACCTCCGCAACCAGGAGAACCTTGAGTCCTTCCCCCAGAGGCCGGCCTGTCGCCATGCTGAATTTCTGCTGTACGTAATCCAGCCGGCTCTTCCAGATAACCGCCTTTGCCTTGGCAACAACGGCATCGTCCTCTTTTTCCACCAGGTCTATGTAGCAGTGCCCCGAGTTGGGGTTGACCCTGAAAGTGGCTATTTCGGCAGTTATCCGGTACTGAAAGGGAAATCCTGCCTGCATGGCATCACGGACCGCCGTCAGAAATTGTTTGAGCGTCACCGTTTCAATATTCATCTGCAACCCTGCGCCTCATCTGTTTTTTTTCGCTCCGTTTCCTCTTTGCCGTCAGTTCCTTTTCTCTGGCATAGCGGGGCTTTCGGGTGGGAATCCGCCTTCTTTTCGGTTTTCTCAGTACTCTCAGCTTTTCCTCAAGCCGCTCCATCGCCACCTGCCTGTTCTGATGCTGGGACCTCTGCTCCGAGGCGCTGGCGGTTATGCCTGTCGCAACATGCACTATCCTGACCCCGGTCTCTTTCTTGTTCTTCCTCTGTCCCCCCGGACCCCTGCTCCTGTAAAAATACACCCTTATGTCATCCGCCCCTTTCCCTGCCATGGTTCAATATTACCATATTTCCTGCCAGAATTCAGCATGGGAACGCGATTATTGTTGACAAATTTACAAATACGTGTATAATCATACGTATGAAGGCCCAGGGCAGGCTGAAGTTGTGGGTTGACAGGTGGATACAGCAAAACTTCTTCTTTCATCCGATGTTAACGTCCAGGAAGGCACCGTATACGTGGAGGACAGGTCCAAAGATGCCACGGAGATAACTGTCACACCCAAAACGATTCAACCTGCCGTGGCGGTCAATGTCCCTGCAGAAACTCTCAACCTGCCTCCCGGGCTTGCCAAGCAGGTTCCGAGAAAACCGCTGCCGAAGGGATGGAAAAAGAAATAATAAACCGGCAGTCCAGAAATGAATGAAATTAATCAGCATCCTGAAACTTGTTGCGGGAATATTGATTTCCCTCGCCGTTGTCATCCTGTTTTCAAACAGATCCCTTGAGAGAGCCGAACTTTCATTCTACGACTGGAGATTGAAACACTCCTATGTATCGGGTTCCCTTCCCCTCCCGTTTGCAATCATCGGTTCAACGGAAAATTTTGAGTCCATGGTCGGGGAGCCCCTGTCCCGCAAGTTTTATGCAAAGACAATCAATATCCTTGGAAAGGAAGGGGCTTCCGTAATAGGGTTTGATATCTTTTTCCCGAATATGACAGGCAGTGCCGAGGACCGGGATTTCATGACAGCCCTCGCAAAAAACAGGAAGGTTGTCCTGCCTGTTTTTTCACCCACGAAGATCACGAAGAGAGAGGGCATCTACTACCTCGTCCCTTCAATAAGGGGGAGTTCGGAAGCATTCAACAGGGCGGCCTGTTCACTCGGGCACATAAACACCCTGCCGGACGAGGACCAGGTCATAAGAAAGGTGCCCGCTTTCATCAAGTGCGGAGATACCGTCTATCCCCAGATTTCACTTGAGATTGCGCGAATCTACAGGAAACAGATGAAAGGCAGCGGGTTCCTCCCCTATCGCGGGCGCAGCATTTTCGGCTCGCACATGCCCGTAAGGAAGGACGGAAGTATCTACATAAGGTTTCTCCCGCCGGACGAGATGGCAAAATACTTTATCTCCCTTGAAGAAGTCATCCTCGGCAGGTACCGCGAGGGTTTCTTCAAGAACAAGGTCGTGATTATCGGCCAGGCCTCGGTGGGCGGGAAGAACGCTGACCTTGTCCCCACGCCCCTGGGAACACAGTTCGGCGTTCTCCTGCAGGGAGGTATCCTGAATAATTTCCTTTCCGACAGATACATATACAGGGTTGACGGCAGGGCAGTCTCCGTATCGGTCGTATTGCTGGGCGCTTTACTGGGACTTGTGGTCTTCTCGTGCGGAATCATTGCCAACACCCTGCTGCTGGCAGGACTCGCGGTACTGTCTTTCTTCCTCTCCCTTTACGCGATGGGACATGCGGGGCTTTTTGTTGACACGGTCCCATTCTACCTTCTCTTTTTCTTTTTCTATTTCGCCTCGCTTGTATACTCGCTGGTGAATGCCGTAAAGAAACTCTTCCACAAGGAAACAGCGATACGGATCATGCAGGATGTTGAAAAAGAGATCACCACCATTATCAACCCATCGGAACTGCCCGGCATTACCGGGGATTTTGCCTCATACGGCTTTGAAGGAACGGAAATGATAAAGCAACCCCCGGAAATTGCAATGCGGACGCTCTTTGCTTCGCTCGGTATTGAGGCGGGCGCCTTCATGCTCCTGCATGTTCCGGCAAAACACCAGGTTATAGCGCAACATGGACGGGTGGTATCAAAGATGGACCTTGCAAGGGTAACGCAGAAGGCCCTGACGGAAAACCAGCCATTGATATTCAACAGACTTCCAGGGAAGAATGAATGGGGGGAGAATGTCAAAAGCATCATGATTCTCCCGCTTTTTTCCCAGCCGACGTTCAGGATAGTGGGTCTTTTCATAAATAAATATCCCACGCCCTTTTCAAGGTCGTCTTCGTTTTCAAGGGAAGATATACCGGTTATCCATACACTTTCCATGCAATCCCTTATCGCAATACAGAACGCCCGTCTCAACCTTGCGCTGAAAGAGACCCAGATGGAGAGCATCTTCCGTCTTTCAGTGGCCATTGAATACAGGGACAGGGAAACCGGTATGCACATACACCGGGTAAGCGAATATTCCGGCCTTATAGCCCGGAACATAGGGATACTGAAAAATGAGGTGGACCTCATCAAAAGCGCCATGCCTCTGCATGACATAGGAAAGATAGCGATACCCGACCATATCCTGCTGAAACAGGGGAAACTCACTCCCGAGGAAAGAAAAATCGTTGAACAGCATCCCATAATAGGGGCCAAGATGCTGGCAGGTTCCGACTCGCTGCTGCTGAAGGTATCGGAAACAATCGCCTTATACCACCATGAAAAGTATGACGGTTCGGGATATCCCTTTCACCTCAGGGGAAACAGCATACCGCTTTACGGCAGGATTGCGGCCATCGCGGACATCTTTGACGCCATGTCTTCAAAAAGAATCTACAAGGAGGCCGTGAGCCTGGAGGAGAGTTTCGCATTCTTGCAGAAGGAGACAGGGACAATCTTTGACCCGCGGATGACCGAGGGTTTTGTCAAGCAGGAGTACGAGATAAAAAAGATACGGGAAACGTATAAGGACGTATTGTAAGCATTCACCTGATAGCATTGGAGAACACGGAAGATATTTCCCGGATACATCAACCGAACCCCGTTATACCGGAGAAAGGAGGGGCAATGAAGAAAGTGCGAAAACCGGCGGTGGCAGGATATTTCTACCCGGGCGACAGGACACAGTTGCTGAACCTCCTGAATGAGTTCATTGCAGGAGACGCCGACAAGACATGCTGCACAGCCGCCATGTGCCCTCATGCCGGATATGTCTATTCAGGGGCAACAGCCGGCGCGGTTTTCAGCAGGGCTGCAATTCCCGAAACCGTCATTATTCTGGGGCCCAATCACACGGGGTACGGGGAACCGTACGCCGTTGACGGACATGACTCGTGGCTTACGCCGCTGGGCGAAACGGAGATAGACAGGAAAATGGCGCGTTTGCTCGTGGAGAACAGCCAGTATCTTGAAGAAGACACCGTCGCGCACATGAACGAACATTCCCTTGAAGTCCAGCTTCCTTTCCTGCAATTCCTGAAAAATGACGTCCGGATTGTCCCCGTGGTCCTTTCGGGTTACGTTGACGACCCGGCATGGAGCGAGATAGGGAAAACAATAGCAGGGGTTCTGGCAGGGGAAAAAGCGGGAACAAACGCCCTCATTGTCGCAAGTTCAGATATGACGCATTACGAGGAACACAGGACGGCCGAGGAAAAGGATAATTATGCGATAGAATCCATCCTGGCTCTTGACGAACAGCTCCTGGCCCGCAGAATCTACGAAAAAGATATTTCAATGTGCGGTTACGGTCCCGTCATAACCGCCATGATAGCGGCAAAAAACCTCGGGGCAAAAGAGGCATCTCTGGTCAAATATACCACAAGCGCCGAAGCATCAGGGAATTATTCCCAGGTAGTCGGGTATGCCGGCATACTTATCTATTGAAATAGAACTCAACAACATCCCCGTCAGAAAGTTCAGAATTAGGTCCGAGAAATTTAAGAATCCCCATATTCTTCGCCGCATGCCAGGAACCCGTTTCCACCAAATCTTTCAGATGCAGTGTTGCCGCCTTTATGAAGCCCTTTTCTATGTCCTTGTGAACCCTTCCCGCAGCCTGCTTCGCCGTGTAATGCGCGGGTATGACCCATCCCTGGACAATATCGCCTTTAACAGTGTAAAAGGTAATCAGGGAAAGACTTTTCATGACCGCCCTGTAAAATCCCAGGGCATCAAACTCTTCCCCTGCCCTGCGCTGTATGCAGCAAGCGGAGGAAGGATTGAAAGACCTGGCATTTCCGTTGAGGTATGTCAGCATACTCCTTGTCGTAACAAGTTCCATTCCCTGCAGGAGTTTCTTGTCGTCCGGCCCGAGTTCGCTGAGAGGTTTCTCGTTTTCCAGCAGGGTCAGTCCTTTTTTGAGCACCTCGGACTGGCTCAGGAGAAAGCCGCCCGAGGACTCCGTTGCCTTCTCCAGCAGTTTCTGTACCCTTTCCGTATCATAGAATATCAGTTCCATGAGCAGGGATGATGCCTGTTTCGCCGGGTCGGATCCAGGTGAGAAGTTATCTATAACGCAGACCATGATGTCTTTATCAAGAAGATTCCTGTAGTAATTGGCAGGGAAACCTTCTCCCTCGGGGAAGCCCTTGAAGTCAAACAGTTCAAACTCGGGATATACCGTCTTTCTTGATTTCTGTATTTCTGCAATTCTGGCAATATTGACGTCCTTATATATCCCTATGCCGGTGTTGGGAGTGAAGGGGTCATAAACGTCGTCCTTTTTCCCGGTGAGCTCCCGGAAAAGAGTCGTCTTGCCCGACTGTGCATATCCAAACAATGCAATCCTAAACATGGTATATCCTTGCGCAGATCCCCTGCCGTTCCGAAAACTGTTCAAACAGCGAGGCGATCCATGCAAAAAACCCTCCTTCATCCGCTCCGGGAGGCGGTAATTTTACCGTGAAGCAGAGAGGGGCATCCAGAATTTCCGACATAAACCTTTCTACCTGCCGGAAAATTTCCGGCATTGAACGAAAGTCAGCGCATTCCAGTTCAAGCATTTCCTTGGCGTTCTCAAAATTCTTGAGAATCATGCAAGCCGAAGGATTTCTTGCTATCAGGGCGCCCTGTCTTTCAATCATATCCGAGCAGGCCTGCAGAAATGCCGTTTTTCCGTCTCCGGAAAGTATATTGTTCTGAACGGCATTCCCGTCAGTTGCCAGGGGATTCAGGATAAGCCGGTTCAACACAAGCATCGCTCCGGAGGTTTTCCGGCTAACAGTAAGGTATCCGGTCTTCCCTGTTTTTTCTGAAAGGGAAGAAAAAGCCTCCATTTCCTTTCTGTCCTCTATCCTGAAAACCAGAGGAATCCGGCCTTCCCCGATTCTCAGAAAGGACTCTTCAGAAAATCTGGAAAACGGGATTTCCATGCTGAGGGGCACCCTTCCTCCCGCGGATGCCACCGCATATTCCTCAGGGATGTCGCTTCCGGGGAGGCGCAGGATAATCCCGTGCTCTACAAAGGGGGATATTATTCCGCAGGCATGCCCTATCTCTCCGGGTTCGCGAACAGGGACGTTCGCGGAATAGTACTTATCCATTCCTTCTATGTTGCACACGGAGATCTCCCCGCGCAGATGCTTATCCACGATGTAGTCCGGCAGGACGGAAGTCATAGCGTATTCCCTCTTCACGTATCTGCCCAGCTGGAGAGAAAGAGCGTCCGGGGACCCGTCAAATTTTTCAAACATTGAATTGACGTCGTAGAAAGGCAGCCCGATTCTTGAATGCTTTTTCCTTTCCTCCTCAAATCCGTATTGCAGCAGTTTTGCGTTGACCATCTCCCTTATCATGGCGGAAGTGAGTCTCTTGACCTTTGAGGCGACGACGTCATCTTCAACCTCGCTCACTATGAGTTCGGCTATATTGCCGGAAAGGCCTGTTTCTCTCACGAGGGCAGAGACGACAGCTGACTTATCCCACGGAACTATGTTGTCGTTGCTCCTTCTCACAGAAAGAGAAGATTTCCCTGAAAGACGCTCCCCTGGCAGATCTCCGCCGGAAAGGTCTTCCAGCCGGAGGCCCTCCCTTATCTGCCTGGCCCTGGCACGTTTCTGCCTGTAAAGGATGTATGACTTGGCTGTCCTTGCATGCCCCGTCTTTATCAAGACCCTCTCAACCGCATCCTGTATCTCTTCCACAGAGGGGATATCCCCTCTGTATTTTGTTTCAAGATACATCCTTACGGCCTCGGCAAGGTCATCCGCGAGATACCTGTCCTGGCCGCCCACGCTCTGAGCCGCCTTGAATATGGCGTCCGATATCTTTCCTCTTTCAAAGGGGACAATCCTTCCGTCTCTCTTTCTCACCTTCTCTATGCGCTGTATCATTGCCATCCCTCTCTGCCTTCACATCACATACCTGCTCCCATGTCCTGACCATCATATATTATACTACCTGCCCTGCTTTTTTGAAATCGCAACGGGCAGGGAAAAGCAGGCAGGGAAAGTTATGGTGAATCGAGATCGTGTTGACAAGCGCAAGAGTATCTGTTATTCTAAACTTCAAGATTGATAGCGAAAAGGCCGCATTAAGAAAAGAAAGATGCCATTCTGAATTCGGTTCAGAATCTCTATATACGCCGGGGTAGCTCATTGGTAGAGCGCAGCCCTGAAAAGGCTGGCGTAGGCAGTCCGATTCTGCCCCCCGGCACTACAAAAATAGTGGTAAGGGATAAAATGCGCTATTACGAACAACTCCTCTCAGATTTCCAAACCCTGAACCTCGGGCGCAGAAGGATTGTCATTGCCCTTAATCGCCTGTTCAACAGGGCAAAGTGCCGGGTGATGGAAGAGTTGATTGGACTGCTGGGAGAGATAAATGACAGAGAAAAGGAAATCCAGCCCCTCTCACAGGAAGAGATGCGGGCCAGGACGAACGCTCTCAGGAAAAACATCCAGGGCGGGGCATCCCTGGATGATTTCCTTGTGGAAAGTTTTGCTCTTGTCAGGGAAGCGGCAAGAAGAACCCTGGACATGAGGCATTTCGACGTTCAGATACTCGGAGGCATTGTCCTTCACAAGGGTAAGATAGCGGAGATGATGACAGGGGAAGGGAAAACGCTTGTGGCAACCCTGCCCCTTTTCCTCAACGCCCTTGAAGGGAAAGGGTGTCATCTTGTTACCGTCAACGATTACCTGGCAAAAAGAGATACGCAGTGGATGGGAGCCATCTATAACTATCTGGGGCTTTCTGTCGGCTGTATCATCTCCCAGAAGGAGGCAAAAGGGCCCTATGCCGCCTCCTCCTTTATCTTTGACCCCAACTACCTGCCTGCGGACTCAAGATTCCTCTATCTGAATCCAGCGCCGAGGAAAGAGTCCTACAACTGCGATATAACATATGGGATAGGCAGCGAATTCGGGTTTGACTACCTCAGAGACAATATGGCGGTGAGGAAGGACGCCCAGGTGCAGAGGGAGTTGAACTATGCGATAATTGACGAGGTTGACTCAATACTGATAGACGAAGCGCGCACGCCCCTTATCATCTCAGGGCAGGCTGAAGAAAGCACGCGGTTATACTACGATGTTGACAAACTTGTAAGGAAACTGAACAGGGAGGAGGACTTTACGCTTGACGAGGAGGGGCAAACCGTATCCCTCACGGACGCCGGTATACACAAGTGCGAAAGGCTGATGGGCATCCAGAACCTTTATGACGGGGCCAATACCGAACGGGTGCATCATATCAACCAGGCGCTGAGGGCCCATTCTTTTTTCCGCAGGGACAAGGAATACGTCGTCAAGGACGGGCAGGTTGTCATAGTGGACGAGTTCACGGGACGGCTCATGGAGGGAAGAAGATGGAGCGACGGGCTGCACCAGGCAATAGAGGCGAAGGAAGGAGTACGCATTGAAAACGAAAACCAGACCCTCGCAACCATCTCTTTCCAGAATTACTTCAAACTGTACAACAAGATTGCGGGCATGACCGGAACAGCCATGACCGAAGCCGTTGAATTCAAGGAAATCTACGCCACTGACGTGATGGCGTTGCCGACGAATAAGAAACTGCACAGGACAGAGCACGACGATGAAATCTACGGGACGGAACGGGAAAAATTCAACAGGATTATCTCCGAGATAGAGGAGACATATAACGCGGGACGGCCGGTGCTGGCTGGAACTGCGTCAATAGAAAAAGCGGAAAAACTGAGCCGACTGCTTGGCAGGAAAAACATTCCGCACAAGGTATTGCATGGCAAGAACCACGAAGCGGAAGCCGCCATTATCGCACAGGCAGGTAGGCCGAAAGCGGTAACCATAGCAACGCAGATGGCGGGTAGAGGCGTTGACATAATACTGGGAGGCAACCCCGAAATACTGGCGAGGGAAGAGACCATAAGGGTGATCTGGTCCAGAAGAAAGACGGGCGGGGCAGAAACTCAGGCAAAGAAGGAATTTGCGGAAATTCTTTCAGATATAGAAAAAAAATACAAGCAGGCATTGAGCGACATAGAAGGCAGGTATGGAAAGAGCCTGGAAACCCTGAGAAACATACGCAATGAAAAAGAAAAGATTTTTTCAGGGCTGGGAAGAAAGGCAGGGATGCTCTTTGAGGAGGCAATTTTCAAGAAGCAGGGAGGCGATGCATATGAGAGATACCGCCCCCGTCTTCTGAAACTCAGGGAGTTGCACGATATAGCGGTGGAAAATCTTGCCGCAGAAGAAGAACGAGCAGCCGAAGAACGTACAAGCGCGAAACTCAAGGAATCCAAAAGTATTTTTTCTGCTACCGACCCTCTCAAGGATGCCAAAGAGGCGGCCAGCAGGACATACAGGGAATACGTCTCCTTCAGAAATTCCCTGAAAGACAGGTTTGCCGTGGTCATGGACGAAGACCTGGAAGAAGCACGTCATAAACTGACCGAACTGCTGAACAGCCCTGAGGTATCCGCCCCTGAAGGGAAGAGGAATATTGCCAGACTGCTGGAATTCTATAGAGACTCCATAGAAAAATACCTTTCCATCATCGGGGCGACCTTTGGCGAACATTTCCCGGAAAGCGAGGGAGGCTTTCAGAGGGAAAGAAAGAAAATAGTCCCGTATCTTGATTACATTGCTGAAACCTCCATGAAGATTTCAGCCGGAAACGAGGATTTTTCATCTCTTCTGGAGGAATTCAAGACGAGGGAAAGCCGCCTCTACTCAAACTATCTTGACGCAAGGAAGTCCATTGAAAGGATAATAACGGAGCGCCTGCTGGAAGAAGATTACCCGGCAGCGGAAAAAGAATACAGAGATGCCCTGGTAGCAGAAGAAAAAGAATACGCAAGATATGACGGCGAGCAGAAACAGGCGAGGGAGGAATACGAAAAAGACAGGAGCCATTACGAAGAGGAATGGCAGAGGGCAAGAGAGGAACTTGAAAAAACGCCCGAAGAATTCAAGGAGGTATACGAGCAGCTGCTTGCAGAATACAAAAAACCCTGGCTGGAAGACCACGAGAAGGTTGTATCGGCAGGAGGATTGCACATCATAGGAAGCGAAAGATACGAGGCCAGAAGAATAGATAACCAGCTGAAAGGCAGGGCTGGCAGACAGGGAGACCCCGGCTCCTCAAGATTTTACCTTGCCCTGGAGGACGACCTCCTGAGGATCTTCGGCTCAGAAAGGATGGCGGGAGTGATGGGGCATCTTCCCGAGGGAGAGACCATAAAACACCCCCTCATAACAAAGATGATTAACAACGCCCAGAAGAAGGTGGAGGCGCGCAACTTTGAAATCCGCAAGCAACTGCTGGAGTTTGACAATGTTATGAACGAACAGCGCAAGATCATTTATTCCATAAGGCAGGACATCCTTGAAGGAAGGAATCTTGACGCCTATGTTGAGGAATTCATTGAGGAATCTGTTGGAGAAGGTATAGAAGAATGCATGAATCTGCAGTTAAAACCGTTCATGTGGAACCTTGAAAACTTCAAACTCTTCATAATGAATACCTTTGGCATACAACAGGAACTGCCGTCCCCGGACAAGATACAGAACCCGGCTTACTGGAGAGACGAGGTCAGGACAGGCCTTCTGCAAAAAGCCGGGACTCTATACGAGGAAAAGAAGAAAGAGGCAGGCCCCTACCTTCCCGAAATACAGAGAATCATCATGCTTCAGGTTATTGACAACCGGTGGAAAGCCCATCTGAGGGTTATTGACGAACTGAGGGAAGGCATCAGTCTAAGGGCATACGCGCAGAGAGATCCCCTGCTTGCCTACAAGCATGAAGGGTATCAGGCTTTTCAGGAAATGCTTTCTATGGTAAAAAGAGAGATACTCACGCATCTTTTCAGAGTAAAGATTGCAGGGACCCCTGTGCCGGTCAAGAAAGAAGAGGTTCAAGTACCTGCCCAGGTAACATACAGTCACAAAACCCTGGAACAATTTGATGCAGCAGGCCATGAAGAACAACCGGTACGGCAATCGGTTATGCCTCCTGGAGATACTGTTTCGGGAGAAAAAGTCAGAGTTCAGCCGTACGTGGCAGGTATAAAGGTTGGCAGAAATGAACCCTGCCCGTGCGGAAGCGGCAAAAAGTACAAAAAATGCTGTGGAAAAAATGTGTAAAAGTGGTGAATAACCCATGGAAAAAGAGATAAACAATACGGAAAACGAGTGGAAAGAGACACTGGCAAGGGTTGAGAAAAGGTTATGCAATGCAAGGGCCTATGATGTCTGGATAAAACCCGTCAGGTTCAAAGAAAGAGCAGGGAATACCGTTAAGATTGAAATTCCTGGCATGACGTTTGAGAAAGGATTCCTTCCTTTCGTCGCAGTGATAAAAGAAGAATTTGAGAAGATATACGGATGGCAACCTGAGATTGAACTTTCTTACAGCGGAGAGGTTGAGAAACCTGCCGCTGTATATAACGAATCTCCGCTTAATCCCGTATACACCTTTGACAATTTTGTCGTGGGAGCAAGCAACCAGCTGGCTCATGCCGCAGCCCAGGCAGTCGCTCAGTCTCCGGGTATTGCATATAATCCGCTCTTTCTGTACGGGGGCTTCGGCCTGGGAAAAACCCACCTGATGCAGGCAACAGTACAATATGTGCAGGAGAGGGAGGAAACGAAGATTACCTATATCCCTGCCGAGGTTTACCTTAACGATTTCATACAGAGCATCAAGAACAGGACAACCAACCTGTTCAGGCAGAAATTCAGAAAACTGGACTTCCTTCTTATTGACGACATACATTTCATCGCAGGCAAGGAAGGAACCCAGGAAGAGTTTTTCCATACCTTCAACTTTTTGTATGACCAGCGCAAGCAGATCATACTCTCCAGTGACAGACCTCCTGCCGAAATCTCTTTTCTTGAAAAACGGCTCATATCAAGGTTTGAGTGGGGACTTGTGGCCGAGATTCTGCCTCCGGATTTTGAAACAAGGGTTGCAATACTGAGAAAAAAATGTGAAATGAAGAATATTACTGTTAATGATGATATAATATTTTATATTGCGGAGAATGTGAAAGAAAATATAAGAATCCTGGAAGGGGTTCTAAACAGGATTTTTGCTTTCACAAGTCTTCTTAACAGGGACATAGACAGGAAGGTCATTGATGAGATAATGGATGGGGAATATTATAAGAAAAAGGTTATCATCAACCTTGAAACAATCATAACATATGTTTGTGAATACTTTAAGATTAAGGAGGATGACCTGCTGAGCAAAACAAGGATGAAGAATATCCTGATGCCGAGACAGATTGCCATGTTCCTGAGCAAGGAGCTGACCAATAGTTCCCTGCATTCAATTGCCGTCAAATTTGGCGGCAAGGACCACACAACCGTATTATACGCATACAAAAAGATAAGGAATATGTATAACTCTGATGAGTATGTTAAAAACATAATAGATGAGATAAGGAAGAATCTGGAGAGATAGATACACACAAATTACACACTGTATAAATTATTCAAGAATAAAGTCTTACGTGTTTTTTAAAGAAAAAAAGTTACTATTACTACAACGGAGGATAATAAAATGGAAATAGTAGTGAAAAGTGGAATGTTGAAGAAAGTATGTGGAAAAATTGAAGGGATATTGCCGCTGAAACCGGCTATTATGATAACATCAGGAATATTATTTGAAGTAAAAGAGACCGGTGTGTTTCTGACAGCGACAGATCTTGAAAACACTATGCGGGTAAGCATAGAATGCGATAAAAATAAAAAAGGGAACATGGTTATAACGGGTAGAAAATTTATATCCCTTATAAAACAACTTCCTGATGAGGATGTGAAGATAACAAAAAAAGATAACTCTGCTGAGGTAATATGTAAAAATTCAAAATATACATTCCCCTGCATGGATTACGAAGAGTTCCCTAAGCTTCCCAAGTTTACCGGAGATGTTTCTGTCAAAATAAAAGGGGATGTATTGAGAGACGCGATAGATAAGGTAAGGTTCTGTATTGACCCTGAAGAACCCAGGCCCCATTTCAGGGGAGGGTTATTTGACATCAAGGAAGATAGTCTGAATTTCATAGGGACGGATACAAAAAGACTTTCACTTTTCAGAATAGCCGGCGAGGCGAAATACAGCACCCCCTATAAATGTCTGATGCCTTTTAAGTTAATGGGTATAATATCCATGCTTACAGACAGTGATGAAAGTATTGAAATTGCCATAGGAAGAAACCAGATAGTTTTCAATTTCAAAGAAACATATCTTGTCTCGCAACTGCTTGCGGGAAGCGAGGATTTTCCTGATTATGCAAAGGTTATACCCGCAGAAAAACAATTGAAATACGCATATATCAGCAGGGATGCATTCCTGACCACCTTGAAAAGAATCTCGCTTTTCACGAGCGAAAGATACAATAAGGTGAAAATAAGTATCGGAAAAGACGTGCTTATTCTTTCTGTCGCAAGTCCTGACGTGGGAGAGGCGCATGAAAAAATAGATATTGAATATTCCGAAGAAAAAGAGCAGGATCTTGCCTTCCCGCCAAATTACCTGATAGATTTTCTGCATAAGGTGGATGACGATAAAGTGGTTCTGGGTTTCAGCAGCGAAAAAAGCCCGATTATTATGAGGGGAGTCAAGAACTCCGAACATATATATGTGGCAATGCCTTTGAAGCTGGACTGATGAAACGCGGCTATCCCGCAAGAAGCACGGGATGACAAAAAGGGTCAAATGGAGAAGATAGGCAATATCATAGGCAGGGTACTCAACGAGGCGGAGAAGAAGGGAACCGGGAAAAAGGAGGTTTTCAACGATATAAGAGATAACAGGGATATTGATTCTCTCTGGTTCAAGATAGTTGACGAAAAATTAAAGGCCCACAGTTACGTTGAAAAAGTCCGGCATAACGTCCTTTTCGTGAGGGTGGATGGCAGCTGCTATCTTGCAGAGGGGCAGATGAAAAAGCGCGAGATTCTGTCCAGATTGAGGACTGCCGGATATTATGTCAGGAACATAGAATACAGGATATAGAAAGGAGGAAAGATTATGTTTGAAGGATCCACGGTAGCCATAGTAACGCCTATAAAAAACAACAAGGTGGATAAGGACGCTTTTAGAAAACTTGTGGAGTTTCAGTTAAAAAACAAGACATCCGCAATTCTTGCCTGCGGCTGTACGGGAGAGCCTGCAACAATGTCCATGGAAGAACACAAGGACCTTATAAAACACACGGTGGACATTGTGGCCGGGAGACGTCCTGTCATCGCGGGGACAGGGTCAAACAATACCCGGGAGGCCATTGAACTGACGCAGGAAGCTGAAAAGGCGGGAGCGGATGCAGCCCTGCTTATAACCCCTTATTACAACAAGCCGATGCCTGCCGGTCTTTACCAGCACTATAAGAAGGTTGCCGAGAATGTCTCCATCCCGATTATCCTGTATAACGTGCCTTCCCGGACAGGGATATCAATCCTACCTGAAACGGTATGTGAACTTTCGCATATCAGGAATATCATAGGGATAAAAGAGGCAAGCGGAAGCATTGACCAGGTAAGCAGGATAATATCCCTCTGCGACAGGAATTTCACTGTTTTTTCAGGCGATGACTCACTTACCCTGCCCATAATGGCAGTGGGCGGAAAAGGCGTTATTTCGGTTGCGGCCAACGTCGTCCCCTTGCAGGTGGCAGAGATGACTGAATCGGCTCTTTCGGGCAACTGGGAGAAGGCGCGTAAAATTCACCTGGAGTTACTGCCGATATTCAAGGTTCTTTTCATTGAAACAAATCCGATACCCGTGAAAGCTGCTCTATCGCTGATGAATCTGATAGAAGCAGAATGGAGGCTTCCTCTTACGCCTCCCTCTCCTTCCAGCATGGAAAAGATAAGAGAGGTCCTGACGAAAAGCAGGGTGATCCAATGATATTCAAAAAGAAAAAGTATGTCAGCATCGAACCCAGGGAAAGACCCGAGATAAAAAAGGATCTCTGGATTAAGTGCGAAAAATGCGGCAAATTGATATACAAGAAGAAGTGGGAGGAGAATTTCAAGATATGCATGTACTGCGACCATTACGGCAGGATGACCGCCCATGAGAGGATTGCCTCCCTGGCAGACCCCGGCTCGTTTTCGGAGCTGTGGGGAGAGATGGTTTCGTGCGATCCCCTTAATTTCACGGGGGTCAAGTCCTACATTGACAAATTGAAGGAAGAAAGACAGAGGACAGGACTGAAGGAGGGGATTATTGCCGGAACGTGCAAAATAAAAGGAATACCGTGCGTGCTCTCGGTAATAGATGCCGGTTTCATCATGGGCAGCATGGGTTCGGTCGTTGGGGAGAAATTTACGAGAGCGGCTGAGTATGCCATTGAAAAGAAGCTTCCCGTGGTATCGGTTTCTGGCGGAGGCGGCGGTGCAAGGATGTACGAGGGGGTGATATCCCTGATGCAGATGGCAAAAACATCAGCCTCCGTGGGGAAACTCAAGAAAGCGGGGCTGTTGTATATATCGGTGCTTACCGACCCTACCATGGGGGGTATAGCGGCAAGTTTTGCCTCTCTCGGAGATATTATTATTGCCGAACCGAGGGCATTGATAGGATTCGCCGGTCCAAGGGTCATAGAACAGACAATAAGGCAGAAACTGCCTGCCGGTTTCCAGCGGACAGAATTCCTTTTTGAGCGCGGAATGATAGACATCATTTCCAAACGCGCGGAACTCAAGGAAATCATAGGCAAGATCCTTCTTATTGTCCACTCATGAAAAAACGTCTTCCAGAACTGGATTTCTTGTTTTCGCTCACGGATTTCGGAATAAAGCTGGGGTTGGACAAGACCCGCAGCCTTCTTGAAAGGTTCGGCAATCCCCACCTTCTGTACCCATCGGTATTGGTAGCAGGAACCAACGGGAAGGGGTCTGTTGGCAGAACCCTGGCCGGCATACTTTTCGCATCAGGTTACAAGGTCGGGCTTTACACCAGTCCGCATCTGATATATATAGGCGAACGCATCGTCTTCAACGGAAAAGCGATATCCGAAAAGGCGCTTGCCAGCAAGATAAGGGATTTGCAGAAAATGCTGGGTTCCCAGCCATACCATATGTACCCTACTTTTTTTGAGGCGCTTACGGCGATCGCTTTTTCGTTTTTTGCGGACGCCGGAGTCGAAATTCTCGTATGCGAGGTGGGGATGGGAGGCAGGTTTGATGCCACGAATGTTCTGCCGTCCTCCCTTGAGATAATAACAAGTATAGGGCTTGAACATACTCAGTTTCTCGGGAAGACGTACGCGGAGATTGCAAGTGAAAAAGCAGGGATCATAAAACCCGGCAGCACCGTAATTTCCGCTTCTCAGCACAGCGATGCGATGAGGGTTATCAGGAACAAGACAAGGGACAAGAAGGCAAAACTTTACATCTACAAAAGGGATTTTGATGCTCGCGGGAAAACACTTTCTGTTGATGGCCAGGAGTTTGACTTCTTCTGGAACAGTAAGATGTACTGTTCCTTGAAAACCCCGCTGCTCGGGAATCACCAGATAGAGAACATGGCTCTCGCTGTCAGTGCGGCCATTTCCCTTGGAAAGAAAGGGTTTGATGTGACACGGGAAGGCCTGTATGGCGGTATGGAGAGCGTCTTCTGGCCATGCAGGTTTCAAATCCTGAAAAAGGATCCTTTCATTGTCATTGACGGAGCCCATAACCCGGATGGAATCAAGACTCTGTCAGCAACCCTGCGGGAGGTTTTTCCCTGCAGGAAATTCTGTTTTCTCGTGGGCATTTTGAAAGACAAGGACTGGCGTAAGATGCTGAACCTGCTGTTGACAGGGAATAACGTGGACGAAATAGTGTTCACAAAGCCGGACAACGAAAGGGCTCTGGATCCCGCACTGCTGGCAGATCATGCAAGGGCGAAGAAAAGGGGATATGCAAGGATTATCCCGTCCCCGCGAAAAGCCATGGAATATCTGAAAAGAAACGGGAAGGATTGGTGCATATGCGGCTCCCTGTATCTCTGCGGTGATATTCTGGGTATATTGAAAGGAAAGGAGCATACAGCATGACGCGGAAAGAAAGACTGGAGGCTACTTTTAAGGGAAAGCCGGTGGACAGACCGGCGGTGTCATTTTATGAGATAGGCGGCTGGGAAATGGAACAGGACGGCGATGAATTTAACGTATGGAACGACCCTTCCTGGCGGCCGCTGGTCAGGATGGCTCACCTGGAGACCGATATCATACGCATGATATCCCCGGCATGGGCCGGTGGAAGCGATAACGGGATGGACATTTTGACAAGAAACGAAACGTGGCGTGAGGGCAGGTCTCTTTTCACCAGGACAGCCATAGAAGCGCCCGGCAGAACCCTTACGTCGCTTCAACGCAGGGATGCTGACGTTCAGACCACGTGGATTATTGAACACCTGCTCAAAAATACGGATGATGTTAAGGCCTACCTCCGCCTGCCGGAACCTGTGGCAGGGCAGCTGGATACCGGGCCAATGCTTACCGAGGAAACATCGCTGGGTGACAGCGGCATTATCAGCGTGGAGATGTCCGACCCTATCTGCTGTGCGGCCGGCCTCTTTTCCATGGAGGAATATACCGTTACGGCCTTAACCGAGCCGGTTCTTTTCCGAAGTCTGCTTGAAAGGTTTGCGAGGATACTTTTTCCTCAATGCAAACAGGTGGCGGAGAAATTTCCCGGACGGCTGTGGCGCATATGCGGCTCCGAATACGCGAGCGAACCATACCTTCCGCCTCGCCTCTACGATGAATATGTTGTGAGATATACGGGATGGATGGTTAAGACGATACAAGAATACGGGGGATATGCACGGATTCATTCTCATGGACGGCTGCGCGGCATAATTGACTTGATTGCGAAAATGAGGCCGGACGGGATGGACCCCTGCGAGCCTCCTCCCCAGGGCGATATGACACTGGCGGAGATAAAGGGGGCTATCGGCAGAGAGACTGTCCTGATGGGAAACATGGAGGCTGCTGATATTGAAAATCTCTCGCCCGAGAACTTTGAAAAAAAGGTTCGGACCGCCCTGGAGGAGGGGATGTCAGGCGAAGGAAGGGGATTTATTCTCCATCCATCGGCCTGTCCTTACGGCAGGACTATCACTCCGCAGACGATGGCCAACTATGAGACAATGGTCCGCCTGGCAAGAAATTGGCGGGGAACCGCGTGAGACGGGGCAGTTGACTGAATCGAGCCACCGATTTATAATTATGGAAATGAGAATACTGATAAAAGATGGTTTCGTTGTGGATCCTGGCGGCAGGAGGGAAGGGAAATACGATATCCTGGTAGAAAACGGAATAGTTTCCCAGGTTTCCAGAAAAATAGGGGCAAAGGTTGAGAAGGTAATAGATGCCAGAGATAAATATGTTTTCCCGGGGCTCATAGATATGCACTCACATTTGAGAGAGCCCGGAAGGGAGGACGAGGAGACAATATATACCGGAAGTCTGTCAGCCGTCTCCGGCGGATTCACAACCGTGTGCTGCATGCCAAACACCACTCCCCCCCTGGATAACAAGGTCACAATCAGGTTTATCATTGACAGGTCCCGCGAAGCCCTGTGCGAGGTTCTGCCTGTCGGGGCACTGACCGTGAACAGGGAAGGGAAAGAACTGCCTGCCTATGGGGAGATGGTTGAGGAAGGGGCGGTGGCGTTCTCTGACGACGGCGATTGCGTCATGAACAGCCTTGTGATGCGCAGGGCTCTTGAATACTCAAAGCTCTACAAAAAACCAGTAATATCCCACTCCGAGGATGCAAATCTTTCAAAAAACGGGGTCATGAACGAAGGGGAAATCTCAACAAGGATGGGATTGAGCGGGATTCCGTGGCAGGCAGAAGCTATCATGGTAAGCAGGGATGTTTATCTCGCCGGTCTGACGGGAGGACTCCTTCACCTTGCCCATCTTTCAACTGAAGAGTCGGTGGATATTGTCCGCAGGGCAAAAAGGCGCAACAGGAATATTACCTGCGAGGTGGCAGTCCATCATCTCTTCTTGACGGAAGAAGCAGTCTTTGGTTATAATCCTGACGCAAAGGTAATGCCGCCCCTTCGCACCCCGAGGGATATCAAGGCATTGATCGCGGGGCTGAAGGACGGAACGATTGACTGCATGGTTACGGATCACGCTCCGCACAGCGCCGAGGAGAAGGGATCCGGGTTTGAGAACGCTCCTTTCGGCATGATTGGCTTTGAAACAGCCCTGCCTCTGGCGATGGAATTAAAAAATAACGGATTGACAGTGTCGCAGATTATTGCCAGGTTTACGTCAAATCCTGCGAGAGTTCTCGGGATAGAAAGGGGAAGGATTGCCAGGGGGAAACAGGCGGACATCACTGTTTTTGATCCTGCGGCGGAATGGGTATACAGTAAGGAAGGCATCAGATCCATGAGCAAGAATTCTCCCTTCACAGGACGCAAAATGAAGGGACGTGTTACCGAGACCATCTATAAGGGCAGGATTGTATTCCCGGGGGAATAAAATGGTGATGGAGAAGGTGAAGGAAATCAGAATGGCAGAGGAAGAGGCCGGGTCCATAATAGAAAAGGCAGGGGAAGAAGCCGCTCGCATAAAAGATACCGTGTCTTCAATGGTTAAGACGCTCAGGGTAACAAAAGAGCGGGAGATAAGGGAGGAAGCAGAGAAATACAGGAGAAGCACTGATACGGAAACAGGCAGGAAGATGAAAGCCCTTGAAAGAGATTACGAGGGGCGCAAATCCCTCATGCAGAAAGAATTTTCGGTGAAAATCTCAACGGCATCCGAATCGGTGTGGGAGATGATAAAAGAAAGATTGTTTGACCTTCCTGTCACGCCATGACAACCCTGTCCCTGCCCGCTTCTTTTGCTTTGTAGAGGGCAAAATCCGCCTTTTTCACAATCTCTTCCGACGATTCTGCGTCTTGCGGGTAGGAGGAGATTCCGAAACTCAGTGTCAGATCCTTGTTGGGCTGGGATTCTTCGTTCGGGAATTTGAAATCCTTTATTCGCCGCCTTATCGCATCGCATATTTTCAAGGCATTCTCTTTCCCCGTATCCGGGAAGACAATTATGAATTCCTCGCCTCCGTACCTGGCAACGATATCGGATCCCTTGACGTTATTCGTTAGTATCTCCGATATCTTCTTAAGCGCCGCATCTCCAGCCGGATGTCCATTCAGGTCATTGTAGTGCTTGAAATAATCTATGTCCGCCATGCACACGGAAAAACCCCTTCCCTTCTCCTGCGCGTCCGCGAGCGTTTTTGCAAGCATTTCTTCAAAGTGTCTCCGGTTATGAAGATGCGTGAGGGAATCGGTTATTGACAGCACCTTTGTTCTCTCAAAAAGTTCCGCATTTTCAACGAGAAGGGAGGTCGGGGCTGAAACCATGCGGAGCAGGTCAAGATCCCTTATGGTAAAAACCCTCTTATCAAAAGAGAAGACGCCGATAATCCCGGTAATCTTTCTTTTATGATGGAAGGTGGACAGGATGAAGGAGGTTACTCCCTGGCTGGCAAGTCCTTCATACTGAGGGAAATAATGCGTATTGTTAACGAGAATGGGGCGCGGTTTCAGCGCGGTGCTTGTCAGCAGTTCTTCGGGTAACTCAACGGATTGTCCCAGGATGGTTTTCTTGAAATTCTCACCCATGAGTTGCAGGGCGATTGTTTCATGCTGGAAGATTTTTTTCAGGGAATCCGCAATTTTTTCCAGCACATCGTCAAGCGATATCTCCTCACCGAAGGTTTCAATGATATCACTGAGCGTTTTCAACAGCAGGGATTCCATCTGCAGGTCAAGAAGAGACAGCTGAAATTTTTCTTTTTCGCGCCTGAGCGATTGCGTCTGGTTCAGAACCGCGAAGGAATAGATCGTTTCAACAACTATCAGAATGGCCACGGTGAAGGAGAGCGATACGAAATAAAATACGGGAGAAAAGACTCTGTTGAAGGAAAAAGAAATGTTAAGGGCAAAAACATACAGTACGACCAGAAAGAAAACCATGCTCCGCAGAGTTTTCATCAAGTCATTCAGCCCCTTTAATCCTGTTTACAAGGTCTGAAAAGCATTCCGGGTGATGGAATGCTATGTCCGCAAGCGTCTTTCTGTCCATGTTTATCTGCGCCTTCTTCAATCCGCAGATAAATCTGCTGTAAGAAATGCCGTTGGTTGTGCATCCTGCGGAAATCCTTGTTATCCAGAGGCTTCTGAATACGCGTTTCTTGTTTCTCCTGTCTCTGTACGCATAGGTCAGCCCTTTTTCCGAGAACTCTTTCGCCCTTCTGAATAATTTGGACCGCCCCTGCCTGTACCCCTTTGCCCTTTCCAGCACTTTTTTCCTTCTGCTTCTTGATGCGGGTGAGTTTTTTGTTCTTGGCATTGGTTATCCCCTGATTATTTATAGGGCAGGAGTTTTTTCACTCTTTTCCTGTCCCCTCTGTTGTGCAAAACAGCTGCCTTTTTTATCCTTCTCTTTCTTTTTGCGCTTTTCCCGGTCAGGAGATGGCCGCCTCCTGCTCCGTAATGCATCACCTTACCTGTCCCCGTGATCTTAAACCTCTTGGCTACAGACTTTTTCGTCTTTAACTTGGGCATTGTTGGTTCCTTGTTATATGGGAATAAAAGTTACATTCAGTCTTGAGCCCTCCATCCTTGGCGGCCGTTCAATCTTCCCGGAACTCGCCAGGTCCCTGGTCAACTTTTCCAGGAACTGGTAACCCCTTTCCTTGTGAAGAATTTCCCGCCCCTTGTAAAAAATCATTACCTTCACCCGGTGCCCTTCTTTCAAAAAGTTTTCCACGTGGTTCTTTTTGAATCTATAGTCGTGTTCGCTGGTTTCAGGAGTGAAGCGTATCTCTTTTATCTGGGAAAATTTCTGTTTCTTCTTTATCTCCCTTCCCTTCTTTTTCTGTTCGTAGAGGAACTTCTTGAGGTCCATTATGCGGCAGACGGGCGGAGACGCGGTGGGTACTATTTCCACCAGGTCAAGGTCTTTCTCCCTGGCTTTCTGCAAAGCCTCTTTCTTATCCACTATGCCGAACTGCTCTCCTTCGCTTCCTATCAGTCGGACCCTGGGTACCCTTATCTGAAAGTTGAACCTGTATCTGCTTCTGCTGTCGTAGTACCTGCCTCTCTGGTTAATATCGATGTCTGCGCTCCTTTGTTTGGCATATGGCAAATAGCAAATGGCTAACAGGATAAACAGCGTTTAAGCCATTTGCTATGCGCCCCTGCCCTTATCATTGGTTGAGTTGTATTATACTATAAAAATTTATGCCTGTCCACTTTCTTCCTGCAACATCCTTATAAGGTCTTCAGCCCGATATGTCCCTATCATCCCCGTTTTGTGTTTCCTGAGAGAAATCGTTTCATTCTCGGATTCCTTGTCCCCGAGTATGAGCATGTAAGGCACCTTCTCTTCTTCCGCATCGCGTATCTTTCTGTTTATCTTTTCATTACGGCGGTCAATCTGCAGCCTGAAGTATTGCTCAAGGGCCTTGCATGTCTTTTCCGCATATGCCATGTGCCGGTCGGTGATGGGGAGTATTCTCAATTGTTCCGGGGCAAGCCAGAAGGGAAAATTGCCCTTGTAGTGCTCTATGAGTATCCCCAGGAATCTTTCAATGGAACCGAAGATTGCTCTGTGTATGAGGATGGGGGTCTTGAAATCCCCGTCCTTTCCCGTGTATCTGACGTCAAATCTTTCAGGGATGTTGAAATCAACCTGAATTGTTGAGCACTGCCATTCCCTGTTAAGGCAATCCTTGACTTTTATGTCTATCTTGGGACCGTAAAAGACTCCTGCACCAGGGTCTATCTCATAGGACATCTTCCTCCCCTTCAGTGCCCTCTCAAGCGCATTTGTGGCTCTTTCCCAGTTTTCTGGTGTTCCGACAAACTTCTCCGGTCTGGTTGACAGGCAGATGCGGTAGTCGCTGAATCCGAACCTGCCGAGGAAGAAACTCACGAGGTCCAGAACCCTTATAACTTCATCCTCTGCCTGCTCTTCAGTGCAGAATATGTGGGCATCGTCCTGCGTGAACCCCCTGACCCTTAACAACCCGTGCAGAACCCCCTGTTTTTCATATCTGTATACCGTTCCCAGTTCAGCCCACCTGATGGGAAGTTCCCTGTAGCTCCTCAACCGGTTGTTATAGATGAGTATGTGGAAGGGGCAGTTCATCGGCTTAAGCTGGAAAGTCCTGGCTTCCATTTCTATGGGGGCAAACATGTTTTCCCTGTAGAATCCGGTATGCCCTGACCTGTCCCACAGGGAGATATCGGCGATATGCGGGGTATATACAAGTTCATAGCCGTTCTTCAGATGTATCTCCTTCCAAAAATCTTCAACGATTTTCCTTATGATGCTGCCCTTCGGGTGCCAGTATATCAGCCCGGAGCCGTATTCAGGATGTATGCTGAACAGGTCCAGTTTTGTCCCGAGCGTCCTGTGGTCGCGTTCCCTGGCCTCCTCTATGAATTGCAGATAATCCGCGAGTTCTTTCTTGTCCGTGAAGGAGATGCCGTAGATCCTCTGCATGCTTTCCCGTTTTTCATCGCCCCTCCAGTAGGAGGCCGCAACGCTGAGAAGCTTGAAATGTTTTACCTGTCCTGTTGAAGAAAGATGCGGTCCTTCACAGAGATCCATGAAATCGCCCTGTCTGTAAAAGGTTACCCGGTCCCCTTCCAGGTTTTCAAGGATTTCCAGCTTGAAGGGTTCTCCCTCAAGCATCTCCCTTGCCTGCTTCTTATCCCGTACCACAGGCTCAACAGCGATATTTTCCTTGATAATGGAAGCCATTTCCTTCTCTATTGCTCCGAGGTCTTCTGGAGTGAAGGGTTCTTTCCTGAAAAAATCGTAATAGAACCCCTTTTCAATGGCAGGTCCTGTTCCTAACCTTGTGTCGGGGAATAACCTCTTGACCGCATGTGCCAGAATGTGTGATGATGTGTGCCAGTACCGTTCCTGTTCGTTCTTGTCCATTCTTCAGATGTTGTTTCCGTCTCTCCATTCGCCTTTCAGCAGCGTTTTGTTCTTACTAACCACTAATCACTTCTTTTAACTGTTTTTCTATAGCGGGGCCGACGGAATTCGGCGCCGCTCGCCTCCCAATACGGCTCGGGTCGGCCATTCGCTGTCCGATGTTCTTATTCATCACATCGGACTGACTTCGCTCTCTTCGAATCCCTTCCAAAGAAGAGTGCCAAGCGGGGCCGACGGGATTCGAACCCGCGACTTCCAGATCGACAGTCTGGCATTCTTGACCGCTGAACTACGGCCCCGTGGAATCAACAATCTTACATCCAATCGGCCTGCATGTCAATTCATTTTGGTATGGTAACCTCATAATCTTTCAAGGATACCAACTCTCTGTCAAAAACAAGGTAAAAGTCTCTGTAAAACCATATCTCCATGTCGCCGGTATCAGGGCTATATTTTGCACGCGGGGAACCCAGTACATCGGTGATTGACGTTCTGTTTGCAGCACTGGAAGGAATACCCTCCGTTAGAGTCTTTTTCATGACTTCGACAGCTTCACTCTGTTCCTGTTGAGCCTGTGTGATGCTTTCTTCCGTTGTGTCAGGACTCTTATTCACAGCAGCGGGCCGCGAGAAGTATCCTCCCACAGTAATGATCAGCGAAACAGCCAATACGATAATTTTTTCCATTTTTCCTCCCGATGCGATTCCGCCTGTTATTTTACCATCATTCGTAAAAATATGAAATACTGAAGGGGCTCCTGTCAAAAATCATTTCAACCGAGCCGGTCTTCAGACAGAACTTCCTGATGCGCGGTTCGGGCAGGATTGCAAATTTCTTGTATTCGGACGGGATGACGAGGTAGAGATAGCCCATACTTCCGAGACTGCGGGCAACCCCGGCTGTTTTCTTTATGTCGCCTATGAAGGCAACGGTAAATCTGCGGTTATGAATTCTTTCTGCCAGGGTTTCCCCGATGTATGGGGCGACTAGAATGCTCGTATGCCCCTTTCGGACAATATACGAAACCGTGTTGTTTTCTGTACCCAGGGTTTGCACCTCAAGGCCTTCCATGGAATAGGTCTTGTCATCCGATGCGAACTGGAAAATGTCCGGTGTAACCCGGTAAAAGTGAGAGTTCATGTAGGGGAAAGAAAAGGATTTCAGCACGTCCGGCTGTTCGTAGACCCGCGTGATTTCGGTTGTTTCAAGAAGAGGTCTCAGTGTTCCTGAATGATTGTATGAGATATCGGTGTAAAAGAGTCCTGTTATGCGGCCGGTTTTCTCTGCTTTTAGCAGAGGGACGAGTATCTTTGAAATCTCCTGTTGCTTGTAATGGTCTGCAAGGAATACGACTGACCGGTTGTCCATGATGAAAGCCAGTGAAGGTTTTCCGAAAGAGAAAAAATATGCTTTTTTGCGCGGATACGTTCGCATGCAGGAAACAGCGATGGAAACAGAAAGCGATGTCACAATGACGGAGGCGAGTATCAGCGATAATTTTCGATTCTTGCGGGCAAAGAAAACAAGAAATATCGTGCAGTAGAAGATTATCGCAAAAGCGAGCCCCGAGGAAAATGCCACCGCCGGCGCAAAACCGGCTGACAGGGTCAGCCCTTTCAGGAAAAGCGAGAGCAAAATCTTCAGCGGGGGCAGGAAAACGAGGGGTAATGCAAGAGCAAGCAGTGAAGAAATGATTATTATCCCTGTGGAGGGCAGAAAAACGATGTTGTTTATGATGCCTGCGGGGTAGAATACGCCGAAATGGTAGAAAATAAGAGGCAGAACCGCTGCCTGGGCAGAGATGCTGCTTAATGCCGTCCCCTGTAAAAAATTCCTTTTCAGGAGGTTGAAACGTCTGCATGCCAGTATGATACCTGCGGTTGCCATGAACGAAAGCTGGAAGGACGCGTCAAGCAGACTGTAAGGTCTTGCAAGAAGAAGAACGAGCATGGCGGTCATAATGGAGTGCAATCCGTCCACCTCCCTTTCCATGATCTCTCCGGCGTTAAAGAAAGTGAACATCAATACTGCCCGGACGACAGGCGTTCTGAAGCCGGTGATGCCGGCGTAAAACCATGTGAACAGCAGGGAAAAGAAGGGGAAAAATCTGGGATATGCATTGTTGAATCTTCCCAGGGGTATAAACAATATCCTGAGGAAAAGCACGATGAACGCAATATGGAGCCCGGAGATAACAAGAAGGTGATACGTCCCGCTTCTTATCCCCGCCTCTCTCAGGAAAGAGGGGATTTTTTCTTTGCCCAGCAGCAGGGTTTCAACAAGTTCTTTTTCTTCCGGGGAATATGCGAACAGTCTCTCAACCCTCCTGGAGAGGAGGTCCCTCGCGCCCTGGAGCGCAAGCCGGAGCCATGATTTTCCGGCATCCATCCTCGTTATTGAAGCCGCCCGGCCTTCGGCGTATATCCCTCTCCGTTGCATGAATCCCCTGTAATCAAAGACTCCGGGGTTCTGAGGAGGAAGTATCCTCCTGATTCTTATATCTTTCGCCGTGAAGCAATCGCCAGGCGTGAACCGGTTCCTGTCCGGGGTTGAAAGAAGGATTCTCCCGCAGGTTTTTTCTCTCCTGCCTTCAGGCGTGAGTATCGCCCTGACCTGCACAACATAGGCGTCTGAAAACTCAAAGGGTTTCACCTCAAGAACCCTTCCCTCCGCCCGGGGGATATTGACTGCGGATGACCTGTTTATTATGTGGTTTTCAGGAATTCCTGTCGCGAGAGAGGCAGACAGTATTCCTGCAAGCAGAAAGGCGGTGAAAAACAGCGTTCTTCTGCTGAAAAACACCCCGGCCAACGAAAGTGCCGGTATGATGGACAGCAGCAAAGGAGAAGATTCAATATTTACAAGGAAGATTCCGGCGAGCAGTCCCGAGAGAGAAAGAAAGGTCTTGTCGTTGTACCCCATCAGGAATTTCTGTTATTTTCCAATCCACTCTCCCCTGAAGGCAATGAGGATATTCCCTTCAAGATAGATCTTGCTCAGAGAGGGGTCAAAACAAACCGTAAGTATCTCCCCTGAGCGGGCGGTCACTCTTACAGGCGGCTCGGTCTTTCCCAGGAGGAAACCGACCAGCGCTCCCGCCACGCTTCCCGTCCCGCAGGAAAGAGTCTCTCCTTCAACGCCTCTTTCGTATGTCCTTATGGCGATGGAGTGCCTGTCCGCAATCTCAATCCAGTCAACGTTTGTCCCTTTCGGCCTGAAGATCCTGTTATGGCGTATGCCCGGACCCAGTTCATCCACCCTTATCCTGTCCAGGTTCTCCGTAAGGATAACGGTGTGAGGCACACCCGTGTTTATGAAATGCCCCGTGAGTCTTGTGCCCCCGACACTGATTTTCAGGTTGGTGCGGGGCTTTCCATCAACGTGCAACTGCGCCCTGACCTTCCTGCCCTTAACGATTCCTTCAAGAATTCCGGCTTTTGTTTCAACCCTCAGGGTATCTTTCCTGACGATGCCGCGCTCTGAGGCAAAGCGCAGTATGCATCTGAGGCCGTTGCCGCACATCTCCGCTTCGCTCCCGTCAGGGTTGAATATTCTCATGCGGAAGTCCGCTGTTTTTGAATTTTCAAGCAGCAGCAGTCCGTCCGCCCCTATCCCGAATTTTCTGTCGCACAACCTGATTGCCGCCTTCCTTCTTTCTGTCACGGCATTTTTTCTGTTGTCCACCACGACAAAATCATTACCCGAGCCGGAGATTTTGAAGAAATCCATGTGAAAAGTATATTCTTTCAGGGGGAGGTTTGTCAAAAGGCCGTTTTTGCTGTACACTGATGAACGGTATCGCAATGGTCACACGAATTGCGGCAGATTCAGTCAGGAATACCTGTTTCCCCCGGACATGAACGGACAGAACAGGAGATATGACGGCAGGATGGTAATCCTTGATACCCGTGCCGGATGGATATATATCGGCAGGTTCAAAGGGGAAGACGGGGCGTCTTTTATCCTGGAAGATGCCGATGCCTACGATGTCTCGGAAACGTCCATGAGCAAACAGGAATATCTCATGATGATAAAGAAAGACGGTGTTGCGCCGAACAGAAAGCAGGTTGCGGTGCTTAAGGACAAGGTGACCGCAATAACCTTTATGGAGGACGTACTGGATAAATGAAAGGATCCGCGGTATACATTCTTACCGGCTTTCTTGCAGGGCTTTCCGTGTATTCAATAACGGGCTGGTTTTTCACAAGGAAAACAGCGGCTGCAGGAACATACGCCGTCAGAACAGTCATATTTATTGCGTGCCTGGCGGCACTTATCATGCTTAACTGAATCCCGTGCGGCAAAATACAGAAGATGGAAAATCTCATATACTTTTATGCCAGGTTTCTGGGAATCCTGCTCTTCAAGTTCTTTTTCCATCTGGAAGTGAGGGGGAAGGAAAACCTTGCCGGCATAGGGGACGCCTGCATAGTGGCGCCCAATCACCAGAGTTACCTTGACCCCATCGTTCTGGGACTGGCTTTTCCCAGGAGACTCAAATACTTCGCAAAGGCAGACATATTCAATATATTCGGGTTGTCGTTCCTGATAAGGCATCTCGGGGCAATTCCCATAGAAAGGGATATCATGTCTTCAATGACCCTGAGGCGCGGAGTGAAGATTCTCAGGGCAGGTAACTGGCTGGTTCTTTTCCCCGAAGGAACAAGAAGCAAAACCCTTCAATTGCTGGAGCCGAAACAGGGAATAGGCTTTCTTCATTACAAGAGCAGGGCTCCCATTATCCCTGTCTTCATGGACGGCACGGGAAAAGCCCTGCCTGTTGATTCCAAATTTATCCTGCCGGTAAAAATCAGGGTTTTTGTAGGGGAAAAGATAGAGTGCGAGGGTAAGAATTATACTGCCATGGCCGTGGAGGTTATGAATGCTTTGAAAAGACTTAAACCCCGATGATTTAATCCTCGAGGGACGACGGTGAACAGAAAATGAAAAAACTGGTTGTGGCGGGAAACATAGGATTTTGTTTCGGAGTGAGGAGAACCGTCAATACCGCTGAACGGCTTCTCAGAAGATACAAATGTCTTTACAGCATCGGGGATATTGTACATAACCCTCTCGTGATGGAAGACCTCAAATCAAAGGGGCTGCGGGTTGTGAAGAGCGAGAAGGAAGTGCAGAAGGGCCCTTTCATTGTAAGGTCACACGGAATAGGCCCGTCAATAATTGAAAGACTGAAAAGAAAGGGAGTCCGGATATACGATGCAACCTGCCCTTCCGTGAAGAAAATACATTCCCTTATAAAAAAATTGGACAGGGAGAAATATTTTATTATAATAATAGGGAACGAGAAACATCCGGAGGTGATAGCCCTCAGGGAATACGGTGGCAATACCTTTGTCTCGGAAGATTCCAGATACCTGCCCTGCAAAGGGATTGAGAAAGCCGCGGTTATAGGACAGACCACCCTTTCTTTCAGTGATTATTTTAAGTGCGCAGGTTCTTTAGCAATCAATCCGATTTTTGCCAGGAAGACGGTTATTTACAATACGATATGCCGGGTCACCGGAGAAAGGCAGAAGGAATCCGCGGAAATCAGCAGAGCGACGGAGGCGGTTCTTGTGCTCGGGGGAAAGAAGAGTTCAAATACCGCCAAGTTATGTCACAACTGCAGGCGGTTTAACAGAAGAGTTTTCCACATTGAAAATATCCGTGAACTGGAAAAAGTCCCTCTGGCGGGACTTGATTCCGTGGGGCTGATATCCGGAACATCCACTCCGGAAAATTTTATATTTGATGTGAAAAAATATATGAGAAAAAAAGGATACAGGGAGGTGCGGTATAATGGCTAATACGGACGTGGGAAGACTTCTTGAAGAAAAAATAGCGGGTTTCAAACCAGGGTCCCTGGTCAAGGGCAGGATTGTGAGGGTCACAGGGGATGACGTGGTCATGGACATAGGGTACAAGTCCGAGGGAGTTGCATTGCGGGAGGAATTCAAGAGGGAGATAGATGAGATTGCTCCCGGAGAGGAGGTGGATGTCATCGTTGAATCTCTCGATCCTGACGTCAACGGTCTTATCCCTCTCTCAAAAGAAAAGGCCGATGTCATTCTGAACTGGGCAAAGGTTGAGAAATGCTATGAGCAGGATGAGGCGATAGGAGGGTTCATCTTCAGGAGCGTGAAAGGCGGTTTCAGGGTGGACATAGGGGTCATTGCTTTTCTTCCTTCCTCGCAGGCTGATACAGCCCCTTTATCCAACCCGTCAGCTCTTGTCGGAACCAAGTCGCAGTTCAAGATTCTCAACCTGGACGCTTTGAGGAAAAACATCGTGGTATCCAGGAAGAAGTATCTTGAAGAGGAAAAAGAGGTTAACAGGAAAAAGTATCTTGCCGAGATGCAGAAGAACCAGCTTGTTACCGGAACTGTGCGAAACATAGTGGATTATGGCGCGTTTATAGAACTGGAGTACGGAATAGTGGGATTGCTCCACCTGAACGATATGAGCTGGGGCAAGATGAGTCATCCTTCCCAGGTGCTGAGCATAGGGCAGAAGGTGGAGGTGGTGGTACTGGGGATTGACACGGAGAAACAGGTTGTCTCGTTCGGGCTCAAGCAGAAAACCCCCAATCCATGGGAGGATATTGAGGAGAAATATCCCGTGGGCTCGACGGTTGAGGGCAAGGTGGTCAATATAACGGATTACGGAGCGTTTATCAAGATTGAAGAGGGGGTTGAAGGCCTTCTGCACATTTCCGAACTGTCCTGGACAGGAAGGATAAAGAGGCCTTCCGAGATTGTTGCCATGGGGGATAATGTTACGGTTCAGGTCATAGACATCAAGAAGGACGAACAGAGGATTTCCTTCAGTCTGAGGGAACTGGAACCCAACCCGTGGCCTGAAATAGCGGAAAAGTATCCGGTCGGCAGCGTGGTGAAGGGCAAGGTCTACAACGTGACGGATTTCGGAGCATTTGTTGAACTGGAATCCGGGATAGACGGCCTTCTTCACATCTCCAACATTACCGATGAGCCGATCAAGCATCCCTCCGAGATGCTGAGAAAGGGGCAGAAGCTGGAGGTGATGATTCTCGAGATAGATGCGGCGAACAAGAGAATCTCTCTCGGACTCAAGCAGGTGGAAGAGCAAGGCAGGACCAAGAAGGAGCATCTTTCCGAAATGGAAAAGGAGGGAGAAGATGAGGGTCTTGATAGCGAAGGATTATGAAGAGATATCAAATTTCCGAAATGGAAAAGGAGGGAGAAGATGAGGGTCTTGATAGCGAAGGATTATG
>CAYOFY010000009.1:7105-36620 GCA_964403465.1 uncultured bacterium | reverse complement strand
GCGCCCATGCCGTTGAGCGCCAGTTCTGCCCGCTCAGACAGCTCAAGCGTGTCGGGTATAATAGCCCTGTATCTTCTTATCTTGTCATGAGTTGTCTTCTTCATCGTATTTTTCTCCTTGTGTTTTAGTAAATTTGTCGGTCCCGCGAAAGACGCGTCGCCTGCCGCTCAAGATCCTGAATCTCCACCTCGGAGGCGCAGGAGGTAACGATGCACAGCCCGCGTGCAGAGACTTCGTTCAGCAGCGCCGGAATGCTTTGCGGACTGCAAAATACCTGGACGGATTTGCCCGCCTGCTGGATACGTTTAATGAGCGGCACCCACTGCATGATTTCAAAGTGCCCGGTGCCGGGTTGCCACTGGATGGCATGGATCTCCGGCACGGAGAGCAGCAGGTCCAAGTGATGCAGCGCCACCGCGCCGTCGAGATGGTAGTAACGGTGGTCCACGGTGCGCATGGCCTCGATAAGCGGCGGCAGGAACAACTCCTCGAATTGTTTCGGCGAGATGTTGCAGGAGATGTCGCAGGAGAATTCCTTGCCCCGGCCGGGCGACCACATGGCATAGGCCATGGAACCTTCGAAACCTGACACCGACTCATCCGCCATCTTCCACCACTCTTCATAAACTTCAATTAGAATGTCGGACACCTGCTTGACCGCATGCTTCACCCAGCCCGGATTGTCGGCAATATCAACCATAAGGCTCATATCCCCGCGGATGTTGGACAGAATGTCGCCGGCGTCGTTGCCCCAGGCCGGGTTAACAAACCAGCGGCCCCGGCTGGCCTGGGCGGCCTTGAGCGTGGCCTCATTCATCCATTGCCGCCATCGGCCTTCGCGGTGGAATCGGATAGGAGGATAGCCGTCCGGGCCGGCCGGCAATGGGTCTGTCCACACGGTGCCGGGCCTGAATTTGGGTTCGCAACCGAACAGCAGCGCGTGGCCCACCGACCAGCCGGGGGCGAAAACCGGAACGGCATCCCCGCCGAAACAGGTGGTGCGAATCTGCTCTTCCATGCGCCATATCATGTAATCAACGTTGGTCCAATGGATCTCCGGCGTTACCGCGCCGCCGGGCCAGGGCCGAGCGGGCTCCACCCCGTACTTCGGCGCTGTTACACACAGCACGGCTCGGTCGTACAGCTCGTTTGCCCACCAGTGGGTGAGGCGCGTCTTGACGGTGTCCCAATCCTCCTTGATGGCCTGAATGGGTCTGCCGGGCGTGGCTGTCCTGGCCGCACGCGCTTTGACGATGGCGTCCAGCCGGTTCCTCCAGGCGCGCAGTTCGCGCGGGCCGCCAGCCGACAGGCCAAAGCCGCCGTCGCCGTTGACCACCTGCACGGCGATCAGGTTGCGGCCGGCCTTGAGGCGCACCGGAAACCGGTGGTTGACGATGCTGAGAGCGCCATTGTTGCCCAGAGCCAGCGTGTCGCAGACAACCTCGCCATTGATCCACCATTTCATCCAGTAATCGGCGCCGGCGCCGAATTCGACTTCCATATCCTTGTCAACCACGAGCTCTGCCAGCAGGTAGCCGGCCTCTGTCCCGGGTCCTTTATACAACCGGTCGTCCAGCAGCGCGCCCAGCTCGAGACAGTTTTCGGCAAACACGGCTTGCTTGGCCGCGAGCCGATTACCAGCCACGACCAGCTCAGCCGGGATGTCCGTCATCCCCGCGAAGTCCGGCTCCGGGTCTCCCTTACCGGCAGGCCCGAACACCGTCCATACTTGAGGGAAGAAGATGTCACCCTTCACTTCGTTGTCCCCGTATTGACTCTTGCTGTCCATTGGTTTCTTAAGGCGCTTCAACGGCCGCCTGCCAGTGCCTGGCGATTTCCTCCGCCGGAAGCGCGACGTTATAATAGGCGACCTCGTCTATCAGCCCGACAAATCCCCTGCCTCCCCAGTCATCGGCGCCTACGCTTAAATTCCCGAAGGGACGTATCCGGAGCCCTGCCGGCCCGCTTTCCTCCTTGACCGGTTTTCCGTTCACGTAAAGCGCAAGAGACGCTCCGCGGCGCAGCGCAACGATGTGCTGCCATTTGCCGGCAACAATAGTTCCCTCGCCCACGGATATGCTCATCCTTCTGTCCTGGCTTTCCCCGAACGTGAAATGGAGATTCCCGTTCGGTCCTGTCGAAAGAACAACATAGCCGGTGGCCTTGGGAAATGGAGAAAGGCGGTGCAGGAGGATCGCTCCTTTGTCCACGCTTTCGGGCTTGATCCACAGCTCCATTGAAAAGTCATCAGCCCCGGATTCAAGGCCCGCATCCCTGAATATATAGACGACCGAACTCTTGCCGCTGAACCTGAATGCCTTCCCTGCAATGCCCTTTTCGCCAAGGCCGACCTCCTCCGTCCTTCCGCCGTAATCATTTATAGAGTCGCGCAGGCGTGCCGTAACCTTCAGCGAACCCCCGCCCGGAAAGAATGTCCCGCGCATGGCCTGCTCGTCAACATCCACGCGGGTTCCCTTGTCCCTCGTTTCCAGGCGCGGGTCTATGGTCTCCTCGAATCGCCAGTGCGCAACAATCCCCGGCGTTTTATCCACCATGGCATGATACTGACATACCGGCCCAGCCGCTGAAAGAACGGCAAACGCCGCGAAAAAAACAGATGCCTTCAGTATGTTTTTCATCGCCTCCTCCTCTCATTCAACCACGAGCAGCCGGAAATCGGCCGCCCGCACGATAACCCTGACCGAATTGTCCTTTACCTGGTAATTGAAATCATGCTCAAGGTCCGCGCACCGCTTGATTGCGGACAGGCCCAGCCCCTTCGGGTCAAAGGTAACGGTCGTCTGAAGATTCTTGTCCGAGAGATTCGCAACGACCGCCATCGTCCGCCCGTCAGGCTTTTTGTAAAGACTTACGCGTAAATCCTTCCCGAGCACTTTGGCCGGTGTTGAATCCCTGAAGTACGGGAAATACTCAGAATCGCTGAATCCGAACTTCTGCGCCGTGATGCTCTCAATCCGCCTGGTTACCTGCGCCTCCTGGCCCGAAGTCCAGCTGCCGATGTCGTGCAGAAGCTGGAGCGCCAGAAGCGTACGCGTATTCTTGACGGTATTGAACTCCCCTCTCAGCATAGAAAGCCATGTGCAGGTGTAACCCCACGCCTTTCCCATATACTGGTTTCTAAGCTCATCGAGCGCCAGGATCTTGCGGTAATCCCCGTTGAAACGGTTGACGCCGTTCAAATCCTCGCCGATCACGATACTGTCGGCGTATGCCAGGAGCGGCAGGGGAAGCAGCCCCGAGGTGTGCCAGAAGACCCAGCCGTTATCCCCGTAAAGCTTCTTTATCTCGGTATACAGATAACGATAGTGTTTGCGCAGGGGTTCCATTTGATAATCATATGCCCCGTTGCGCCCGTGGCCGTGCAGGCGGCTTGCGCAGGAGCTGTTGAATACGCCGTCGCGGTAATACCCGCGCCAGCCTGATTCCTTAAGGAGCGTGTCCTGCCGCCAGGTGAACCACTTGTTGAAATCCGTCCAGAAACAGCAGGCCATCCCGGCGCCCTCCACATCCGGCTCGGGATGAAACGCTATCGCCTCACCATAATAATGATCCATCTGGCCATCCTGATGCCACCGGCTACCGTACACCTTCCATTCGGGATACCACGCCGGAAGGGCAATCATGGTGAACGGCATGGGGATGTAACCCTTAGCGACTGAATCATTGACAAACTTCTTCACCCTCTCGTGGTCAACGGGATTGGGGATAGAATAATCTTTAAAATATCCCGGTGCCGTTCCTATGGCATTTAGAGTCTTTCCCGCCGTGCCTGAAGGCCCCCAGCCGCGCGGCCGTTTCGGCGAGCCGTTGCCGCCCGGCTTCACCGGCGTCGCCATCAGGCCGAAGCGCAGCTTCCAAGGCGCCTCGAGCTTTTCACCCTCGGCGACTATCCTGAGCTGAAGGACAACCTCACTGCCGGTATCCACAATCTGGATTGCGTCGGCCGACCCGGCGAGCGAATGCGGCCAGGCGCGGTTGGAATCGCAGAACCAGAAGAGCCCCTCGTCGTCGTTGCCCAGCCATGCAAAGGGCATGAAGTCGGCACTGACCATCACCCCCGGCTCGGTACGGATGCCGGTCTTTCCGCACACCCAGACCCGGTCAAGCCCCGTGCGGTAGACGTAGCGAACCATCTCCCCTTTCACGGGAATGGTAATCTCGAGTTTTGTAACATTAGCAAGGTCCTTGCCGTCGAGCGAAAGATCAATCATCGCCAGCCCGTCGTATTCCACCGTCGCCTTCTGCCGGATTGAAAGATTCCCGGCACGCGATTTCCCCGCGCCTTTAACCTCGGCGGCACCCTCGTTCTTCCTTGTAACAGCCGCCGGTTCAAGTTTCCACTCGACCTTTTTCCCCTTAACCCAGGCGGCCACCGCCACAGGGCCTGCGAGCAGTTCATTGCCCTGGCTCTTCATCGATTCGGGAAACGCGCCGTCTCCATACGCATATTCGCGACCCCAGCATTTCACGCTCTTGCCAGTCACTTCCACGGGCGTCCAGGGAGCAACGACCTCGCATTTGTCGAGGTCTATATTCTTCCAGGGGGTATCGAGAAAATACAGGATTTCCTTCCTGCTGCCCACGGTCGTGCCGCCGCGGACGGCAATTACTTCAAGCTCATAGGCGCCTTTGCCGTAAGACTTTAGGTCTATCTTGCCAATGAGCGGCCTGCCGCTGGCAAACCCCTTGAGCGATTCACGCTTCAATTCCGCATTGTCATTCTGACGCCTCAGGGTAAGTCTGCCTTCAACGCCTGCTGTATCCCCGAAAAGCTGCGTCCGATAATTCCATGCCTCCCCGTCGCCCTGTGCCTCGACAACAAGGTCCACCACGGTTTCTTTTACCTGCTTCTCCTGGGCGAAAACCGTACACTGGCACATCATGACCGAAAGCGCCGCCGCCAGGGCATACCCTGCGGCAGTCTTTCTCAAAAATAGCATAAACATTTGTTCCTCCTTTAGGTAAGAAAGCAAGGTCACTCTTTCACCACCTCGAATTCCAGTTCCGCCTCAAGCCGCTTCGCTATACGCGCGCATGCCGCCGCCTCGTTAGCCTGCTCTGCCATCGGCGAGACCGCCTGTCTCAGCTGCGCCAACTTCCCATCCAGAAGCCGGATCAACTCCACGTTCTCAGGTATCGGGTCCGCCTCCGCATATCTCTTCAGGTTCGGGAGCGACTGCCCGACCGTCGTAACATAATTCCGGTATACCGCCGTTTCCGTCACGGCATCAGCCGCAAACCACTTCCCTTCCCTGCGCATCGCCGTGGATTCCTCGATGAGCGCTGCCTCCAGCACGTTGCACTCCGACACGCTTACCTCATCCATGAAGACTTCTGCCCTCTGCGCCTGCAGGGTAAGAGATGCCTCCTGCAGGGGAGGCTCTATGGTGTTCCGGTAAATACCGGCGTATTCGGCCCAATTGTCGGTCATCTCCGCGCTCAGGACGATGTGCACCCCGGCGAACATCAGTGTCGCGCGGCCCTTGCCCCTGCCCTGGAATGAAACCTTGTAAATCCCTTTCTTCAGCCCCTTTACCTGCGTTGAAAGGTACCCGGAGCTTCCAAACGGTCCCCAGAGCAGGCTACAGTTCTTACCGGAATGCGGATTATCCTGCACCACCGCGAAGTTCACTCCGGAGACGCCGGAACTTCCTTCCCATCCTTCAGGCCAGGCGAGCGGTGACTGCAACTTCCAGCCCGTCTTCACCATCGCCTGTACCTCGGGTGCATTTACCTCCCGCAGATACGTCTCCTCGAAACTGCCGTTCTGCACCTCGGCCGCCTGCGCGAATACCCCAACTACTGCCAGCATTACCAGCGATAAAGCAATTCTCCTGCAATCCATAATGTTCCTCCTTGTAAATAGTGAACCTGTCAATTCTCAGGTATGAGTTTTCCGTGCACATTTCTTCCAGGCATTGTAAGACCTGACCGCCTCGTTGCGTAAAGTTTTTGAAGATTCATCAATCATGACCGTATCCAGACCGAGAGCAATAATTGTGTAACCCAGGTCCACGGCCTCCCTGATACGTTCTTTGTCGGGATGTATTATGTGCAGTCCGAAGGACTTGTTCTTTTCACGACAGAGTTTTCTGAAAGTATCAAGCGCTCTCAACATGTCGGGATGTTTCATCTGCCCCGGGATGCCCATGGAACCGCTCAAATCCAGCGGGCCTATAAACACGCCGTCCACTCCGTCAATACACAGTATTTCTCCGAGGTTGCGGATAGCGTCTTCATGTTCTATCTGCATAATCATTGCTGTCTCATCATTGGCGGTTTTGACATACCTGTCAAAATCTATTCCGTGTATGTTTGCGCGGCTGTACCCGAAACCGCGAATTCCGCGCGGCGGATATTTTGCCTCGCAGATTGCGCTCTCGGCTTCTTCTGCAGTTTTTACCATCGGAATAATAAGCCCTTTTGCCCCGGCATCAAGGCAGCGATGTATCCAGACAGGGTTGTTCGCGGGCAGTCTCGCCACGGGGATACTTTTATATTTTTCGAGCGCGCGGAAGATATCAGCCATGGTTTCAATATCAATCAAGCCGTGCTCCAGGTCCACGCAGACCCAGTCAAACCCGCGCCTTCCATAAATCTCGGCAATGGCCGGATGCCCGATTTGCATCCAGGCGCCGAGGGTCAGTTTTCTTTCTATCAGCGATTTGCGGAAAAGATTTTCCATGTTCAGAACTCCTTATTTGAGTAACTTTAGAACGGATGTATTTAACAGGTTCAGGTTGTCATAGTTCTTTCCATAAGCATGTTCTATGTTTTTAAGGCATTTTGCGGCCATCCTGGCGCACGCTTCAATTGTGCCGCTGGCAACGTGGGGAGATAGCAGAACGTTGTCCAGTCCACGAAGGTCTTTTCGTTCATTGACAGGCTTGAAAGGCTCGTTTTCAAATACGTCAAGGGCAGCACCGGAAAGTCTTCCGTTCCTGAGAGCATCGTAAAGGGCGGATTCATCAACGAGCCGGCCGCGTGCGGTATTGACAAGCACACAGCCGGGCTTCATCATGGAAATGAAAGAGCTGTTCACAAGATGCTTTGTGGAAGGCGTGAGAGGAACGTGCAAACTCACGAAATCGGCTTCTGCCAGCGCGCGGTCAAGCTTGCTGCAAATTGAGCTGAATCCGCTTTTTTTCTTCCTGACCGAATCAAGACGGGCAATGTCATATCCCGTTACGTTCATCCCGAATCCGCGGGATGCTATCTCTGCCGTTTTTCGTCCGATCGGTCCGCATCCTATTATCAAGAGTGTTTTGCCGCGAAGCTCAAACCCCATGAGAGGATTCCACCTGCCGTTTTTCATCTCGTGATGTCCGGCGGCAATGTTCCGTGCAAAACTTGCCATCAGAATCATGGCATGTTCGGCAACCGAACCTTCAAGGACGCCGGGGGTATTTGTCACCAGGAGGCCGCACTCAGAAGCCTTCGTTTTATCTATGCCGTCGTGTCCGACACCGAACCTGGCTATTACCCCTCCCCCGGGCAGTGCCCTGTATAACCTGTCCCGGTATTTTTCCGTGCCGACAACTGCCGCAAATGCATTTTCTCTCAGGATGCATTCAGCCAGCAGTCTCTCTCCGGGTTTTGCCGGCTTGCATGAAAACTTCCGGCATGACTTGAATAACGCTTCCGCCTTGAAAAATTCTTTTTCGGTCACGATAACAACGGGTTTCATTGTTTTCCAAAAAGTCTATGAACGAAGAACTTTAAGGGCCAGCTCATAGTTTTCCACAGGTATATCCGGCCCTATGGAATGGGCTCCGGCGATGACTCCCCCCTCTCTTGCCGCCTCAGCAATCCTTGCGACATGCCTGGTTATTTCGGCAGGGGTGCCCCTGGGAAGAACGTATGCATTGCACAGCCCTCCTATGTATGCGAGCCTTTTGCCGTATTTTCTTTTCAGTTCCGGAATATCCATCCCCGCTTTAGGTTCAAGCGGATTGACTGCATCTATCCCGGCCTCTATGAGCATGTCCAGGAGGGAAGTTATATTTCCGTCGGAATGGAGCCAGACAAAACGTGCGCCTGCATCCTTAAAAGCCTTGACCATCCTCCTGTACAGGGGCAGGAAGACATCTTCAAAACAGGCGGGCGAAAACATCGGGCCCTTGTTACAACCCAGATCGTCCCCGATATTCATCCCTGTTTCATACAGGTTGGAGCGCCTCAGCTCCTCGAGCCCGATATTGATGAGACTGTCCGTGTTTCTCCCTGCAAGTTCTTTCGCGAAAGGCCTGTCTTCCGCAAGGTCAAGGAGCCACTGTTCGGCGCCCCTGAAATTAGACGTGCGCAGGTAAGGGCCTCCGACCTTGGCAAATACGCACCTGCCTTCATTCTTCCCAGCCGAGACATATTCGTCGAAGCGCTTGTATCTTTCCTCCCCGGATGCCGATTCAAAAACGTACCCGTCTATCTCCGATTTCTTCTTGATAGCGGGCTCCAGCAATTCCGAGAAATAGACCTCCTGCGGTTTCTTTCTCCACACTGTTCCGTAACCGTCGCGGTAGACTGTATACCCGTCCTGTTCCCTGATTGTTCCCGCGACAGACGGGCGCGGAGAGTCGTCTCCGGAGACAACCTCTATGTCGATTCCGTAGTATTGTTTTATGCCGCAGCTCTTTTCGGGAGGGGTCTTCTCCCATATCTCGACAAATTCATCCCAGTACTCGTCGTACAATGGTATCCTGTCGGGCTTTTGAAATTTGAGGGCTTTCACTACTCTTTCCGTGGATTCGTTCATGTCATTCTTTTCCTTTCTTGCTCGTTGTTGAAACGTCGGCCGTGAATTCGTATATGTAAACATAGGGGTCCTTTTCGCCCGGGAAGCCCGGAATTTCGAAAGCGATACGGTTTTCTCCGCATACAAGCATGCCGCAGGGCACGGAAATCTCCACCCTGTTGTGTGTCTTCAGAAGCCATCCGGAGATAATCCGGCCGCGGGACTTCCTGGTCCTGCTGATGTATTCTTCTGAGACAGGCTTTCCGTTGATGCAGTACCTGACATAGCCGGCAGGAACTATCGGATTCTGCCTGTAAACGCGCTCGGCATGCGGGTTTCTTTCGGCAACCTCCATGAAACTGAGTTTCACGGTCGTGCTCCCGTCAAGCACGTCCGGGTCGAGAAGCAAAAACCTTATCGTCTGGTGGTATTCTGCCGGCCGTCCCGTCTCAATCGATATGGGACATTCGTTCCAGTAAGTGTACTGCTTGGATGTTCCCCTGAGCGCCTCCGGGCTTGCTATCTGGCTGAGAGGTTCTGTCATGAGTTTGAAGGATTTTATGTCGCTGAACCTGTCCTTGGCCCTTTCGTGCAGGATGCCGGGGTAATTGAATGTGTATATTCCATCGGGCTTCTGCGACAGGAAGTTCTGGGCCATTGCGCGTATTTTCCTGACAATGACATCCGGCCTTTCGGCAGGGTCGTAGGCATGCCATGGAGCCACGGGATTTGTAATCATCTGGTCGTGGTTGGGATTTTTCCTGTCCGGGAACATCTCTATTGACGGATAGAAAAGAACGCCGTTTTTGTGCGATTTTTCCAGCCATGACTTTATGTTCATGTTGGGATTGTTAAACAGATTGCTCATTACAAGCACGTCCGGCAATTTCTTCTCCAGCCACGTTCCAACATCCATGCCGCCTTTCACAAGTGTCTTTTCGGCAAAGGGAACGCGTACAATCAGGAAGAACTGCCTGCCTTTGCTTTTATTCGAGCTGTCCACAATGCCGCGTATCTCCGAGGCGAAATCCGTGAGTATCTTTCTCTTCTCCCATGCCAGGTCCGGCTGGAAATAATAGGGACAGCGGGTGAAATCCAGCTCTATCCCGTCAACATCGTATTTTTCAAGGGTCTCCTTTATCATGGAAAGGTAGAGCTCCCTCACTTCGGGATACGAATAATCAAGTGCGGAGTTGTAATACGTGTGGCCTTCGGCTATTCCCCAGAGCCGGCAGTGCTGGTGCGAGCGCCAGAACCCGGAGGCTATCGGACCCCTCGGGTCGGAGCGCACGTGGGTGTCGTTCATCCTGAAACTGGCGGCGAACAGCAGGTCGGCCTTCCTGCACTCCCTTATCAGTATCGGCAGGTAGTCTATGCCCTTTTCGCCCAGGGTGAACATGATGTCCCTGGAAGCGGTCAGTTCTTCCATCTTCCTGGCGCTTTCCTTCTGCCTGCTGTATCCCGTGGATACTTCGCCTCCCGTGGTTTCATCGACCGTGTCCCTCTTCCACGGGGCGCCGGGATACAGGTATGCCCGGCCGCTCCTGCCCCTTGCGACGCTTTCCATCATGCACCAGGCAAGGCAGTCCACATGGGTTCCCTTGAGATAATCCACGGCAAGGGCTATCTGCTCCTCCCTGTGGGGCGGGTCTATCCGGCGCAACGTGGTGCTGTCATCGTTGTATATTACTCTCGGTTTCCTTGCAATCATTTGTGTTCCCTCCAGGTTGTCAAACGGCAGTTTGCGAATCAAATCTGCCGTTGCGAAATATCGTAAAGAGCTTCGATATTCTCCAGCGGCGTATCATTCTGTACAAGGTTTGACGGGCATATGATTAAGCCGCCCCCTTTCCCGCAGGTTTCTATCCTTTCCCGCACTTCCCTTCTAACTTGGTGCACCGTGCCTTTCGGCAGTGTTTTCTGTATGGATATGGTTCCGTGCATTGTTATCCTGTCCCCGTACTTCTCTTTAACGGCGACAGGGTCCATGCACTCGGGCTGTATCGGGTTTATTATGTTGACCCCGATTTCTATCAGGTCGGGGATGACTTCCGTTATGTCTCCGTCGCTGTGAAAGAATACGAGCACTTCGGGGTTCTCCTCTTTGAACGACCTGAAAACCTCTGCCAGCACGGGTTTCTCTATTGCCCTCCACGCATTCGGTTTCACAAGCATCCTGTCCTGCATCGCAATATCCCCGTACATCCCGACTATGTCAACGCCCGCCCTTACGAAGCGCAATCCCCTCTTTTTTTCGTACAACGCAAGCCTTGATATCAGTTCCGCGGCATAACCCGGGTCAAGAAGCATATCGCAAAGGAAGTTTTCCAGCCCCCGCATATGCCAGCACATCTTGAACGGCAGGTTGATTCTGCCCATCAGGGCGTACCGGCCTCCGTAGGCCGACACCCGGCTCTTTATCGCTTCCACGCTGTCAAAGATATCGGTACCGGGCCAGCCAAATGAATCGAGGTCCCTGTCCCGGGAAAAGGGGCCGCGGACCCACTCCTCGTATAATCCGCCGCTTCCCAGTCTTTTGACCACCCCCCAGGGATTCTCGAAGGTTCCGTCGCCGTGCATCCTGAACCTCTGTCCGCTGCTCTCGGAATTGCCTCCAAGAACTCCGGTCTTCCGTTCTTCGAACCCGGGATGATGTTCGCCTACCGGTATATGGCGCATGTCTATGTTCAATTTCTGCAGCAGATCTTCCCTGTCCGCCGCCCCCATGCGCTCCATGAGCCTGCGTGTCACATCGTCCCTTGCCCAGTAATCGAACGGAACACGGTCGGTTTCTTCATGCGCAACCGCTTTCAATACCCTCGTGCGTGAATTCATTCTTTTCCTTTCGTTTTTCTCCCCGTGTTTAAGGAAGCCTTAATCTGTCTGTAATAAAAAATAATATCTTCTTCTAATGACCAGAATCTATCTTCCGGACGGCGTCTGCCTTTCGATGGAAAAGAATATCCATTTTTCGCCGCTGTAGATTGCCAGCCGCGGCATCCTGTCCTTAAATCCGCTGCCGTCGTGCAGGGCGACATCTCCCGCTTTTGCACCGGGGATTTCAAAGACGTTCTGCACCCCAAGATTGAGCAATGAACCGCCGTCGGCATTGATATAAGTGCGCCGGATGCCGTCGTCATAGTACCTGGTGAATCCGGGTCTGCCCGGTATTTCCGCCAGCGAGCTTCGCCAGAGTGCAGGAACTTTCTCCCCGCCTGCGCCTTCGGCAAGGGCTATTATCTCGTTGTTCCTGGTGTCCCCGCGGAAAAGGACGGCCTCCCGGGAAGGCACGACAAAAGTATTACGCCTGGCGTATTTCTCTATAATTATGGCAGGCCTGTCCGTCACAACGCCTCCTGAAAACTGGGCTTCGCCCGGCTTGTGACCGCGCATGTAGTAGTTTATGTTCTCTATGCAGCTGTCCTGCAGCGCGTCAAAGCGCATCAGGGCATAATCTTCCTTGAGTGCCTCCTGCTTTTCTATGGTCAGGGCAGGGTCCTCTTCAAAGCTCCTTCCCATCCGGATACCCCTTATCTGCCAGTTGAATGCTCGGCCACTCTGCTGCGGCATGTGTACATACTTGTGGGGACCATCCGTATTGGGAACGCGCTCCACGTGTTTTATCACCTCTTCCGAGCAGAACCAGTCTCCGCCATCAAGTATTATGTCGCGCACCGCGCCTACCGCGTAGATGCAGTGGCGGCTGCGCGAACTTTCAAATCGCACATCCCTTACCGAGACATTTTTAACGCAATTCGAGCCGTCGAGATAGAGAGACGCAAAACCGCAGTGGCTCATGTAACCGCCTATCAGGGATACGTCTCCGCCCTGAGAAATCCGCAGGCCGGAGGAATCCGGGCCTCCATCGAACTGGCATTGGTAGAAACAAGTGTGTACGTTGGTACTGGCTCCCATGCGGCGGTATGCGCTGCGCACGCCCTCCCTGTTCATTGGGAGCACTCCGGTATAGATGAAACCGTCACCGATGGCGTTGGAGAACTGGCAGTGGAAGAAGGAATTAACCTCCGAGTTCCAGGAATACACGCAGGCAACGGAAAAGCCACCACGTATCTTTATGTTGTAAAAAGAATGGTTGCCGGAACTGGCGGGGTTGCCGGTCGGCGGGTCTTCCGGCTTTCCGGCTTCCCCCATCCTCGCCAGGAGTATCCCCACGTTTGCTCCCTTCTGCCACTCTCTTTTCTTCTCGTCGTAAGGAGTGTTCAGGACAAAATCCCGGAGAATCATGAACGGATGGCTGCCGGTAAGGTCTATGGCAGGCTTGTCGTCGGTTCTTGCCACAAGCACCGTCCTCTGCCCCGCCCCCTCAAAAATAACAGGGTCGCTCTTTGCGACAAAAGTATCTTCTCCCGTTTCGGTTTTCCTTATCGGGTTGTAGCTCAGGCCGGTAAGGTCGAGGGTCCTGTCAAGGTAATATACCCCGGCGGGCACGTATATCCTTCCCACTCCCAGCTTTCTTGCCGCCGCAACTGCGGCGTGGATGTCCGGGTAATCCGTCACAACTATGGTGTGCGGCCTCTCGGCCCCCTGAAGGGTCCCCCGGCACGCAAATACCGCTGCCATTATAATGATTGCTGCAAGAATCTTCTTACTGCTTTTTCTCGCCATGCCCTCATCTCCTTTGCTTCCCCGCAGGAAGCTGTTTCCTGCTTCAAATCTCCCCTTCAGTGATAATAAGAGCGGAAACTCAGCCGCTCAGGTCTCAAACCGGCATCCTGTAATCAACAGGTATCCTTGAAGACCCCTCGTCCGCGGATTTATCCGCGGCAAGGCAGACAACGTGCGTTTTCCATGCGTCCAGGGTGGACTGGTGAAACGGTTCACCCGTTGCGCAGCACTTTATGAACACCATGTGGTTTCCCACTATGTCGTGGTCGAATTTTTCCTCGGACATCGCAGAATAATCCTCGAGTTTCTTGAATGCCGCTCTCCTGCCTTTTTTTGCATCCGGATGGTAGTCTTCGTAACAGCATACGAGAACGGACTTTTCATTTATGTTAACCCTGATACATCCCTCGCTGCCTGTAATTATATACCCGTAATCATGGCCGAGTTTTGCGTAGTCCTGTATCCCGGCGTCAAATACGCTTGATGTATGGGAGTGCAGAATCATGCCTCTCCTGTTTTTTTCAAACCAGAGGTGTATTATCTCGTTGTCGCGCATGTTGCCGTGATTGTACTGGGGCAAAACGTTGGGGAAGCTGAAGCTCTGTACATGGGTAACCTCCCCCAAAAGCGAACGCGCCGCGTCTATCCTGTGGCATCCTTCCATCATGGCAAGACCTCCGCTCATCTCGGGCTTGGTGCGCCATACACCCCTTCCCTCGGCAAGCCAGGCTCCCCTGTGATGTATGAATTCAAAACCGCACGGTTCGCCTATTTCCCCTGACGAGATTATCTCTTTTATGCGCCGGTGTTCGCGGGAAACGCGCATTTCAAAATCCACCGCGCATATCTTCCCGCTTTTCATCTGGGCGGCAAGTATCGCATCTATTTCCTCCCTGTTTATCCCCATCGGCTTTTCGAGAAAAACATTTATTCCCCTTTCGAGAAAATAGACGGCCATTTCGCGATGCAGCCAGTTGGGGGTGGAAATGATGACCGCATCGAGAGCTTCCTTTTCAGCCATTTCCCTGTAATCGGTGAAAATCCCGGCTTCGGGATGGTCAGCCTGGAATCTTTTCACAATTTCAACATTCGTATCGCACGCGGCCACGGTTGTCCCGAAGTCGTTATTGTAGAAAGTGTGCATATGTCCATGGTAAAGCCACCCTATCACGCCTATCTTCTGCTTTTGCATTATGAATCCTCCTTTTGTTTCTCTCCAAGATACTTTTTCAGAGCCTTTTCGTCACTTTATTCAAATCACGCAAATCTCCTGGCAGTGGCAAGAACAGAGATATAATTACCCAAAGGCGCGGAATCAGGCACCCAGTTCCCGAGTCCAAGAGCAAAACCTCCTCCTTCAACACAGGTTTCGAGAATTGACTGCGTATATGTTTCAACCTGCCGCGGTTGTGCCCTTGTGATGAAATCTATGTCCACCCCGCCCAACAAGGCAATCCTTTTGCCCCAGCGCTTTTTTGTTTGCTGAACAGGTTCAACGGCATCCTGGGTGGAATGCTTTGCGTCTATGCAGACATAGTCTATTAAATCATCCATTATCGTATCCGTGTATCCGCAGACGTGAAAAAAACCGAGTTTTCCCCTGCTCCTGGCAGCGGAGATAATCCTCTTATGCCATGGCATGAATATCTCCCTGATGTGACGGGGAGATACGAATGTTCCGCTCTTATGGCCCATATCATCGCCGATATTGATGGCTCCTGAACGCGTGAACTCACAGAAATGTTCGGCGTAATCAAGGAAGAATTGCCCGACCCTTGCCGTAACTGCCTTCACCAGCTCAATGTCCTCATGGAGCAGAAGGCAGAAACGCTCAAATCCCAGCAGATTGGAAACCTGCTGGAATAAATAGGTCATGGACCACATGGCCATATTTTCCGGCAGGTTGTTTTCAAACCACTCGATATTAGAGAAATCCACGTCTTTCAGATGAGGCCAGGGATAAGTCTCTAAATCCCGCCATGAACTTATGGGGCCTTCGGACGGCGGAACCTGAGTGGTGCTTTGAGGCAGGCCCTTCCATACTATGTTTCCGGCAAATGCCCTTATAAATTCCTGCCCGAGGAATTGATGCAGGCGGATATCTCTCGCCAACGGGAATTCGGGAACGCCTCTGTCAAGTCCCCGGCAGATTTCGAAGCGTCTGCATAATCTCTCTTTTATCCCGTCTTCCATGCCGTGTTCGAAGAGGAAAACGCGTTTTGGCGTTCCGTTTCTCCTTATGTTGGCAAATGCGCCCTTAAGGTCAAGTTCCGGGGGTGTTGTCTTGAGTATCTTTTCCGGGTCTAATCCCATCTTCAATTTCCTGAGATTTTCAATTAAAGCTCGTTTTAGATTGTACTATTTGAGGTTGAAATCAGTCCTGCAGAAGTTCGGCAACTGCCGCCACCGTGCCTCCACGCAAATCAAACTTCAGGTTTTCTCCCTTTTTTGAAAACTTTACGCTCAGAGGTTTCTCTCCGGGTTCGTGCAACATGACCCTGCCAACTTTCCGTACTTCTTTTGAGTTGATAGAAACGGTCTCAGGTCTCGATCTTCTTTGCGCACATCTCCCCATCCCGCCCACGATGCTTGCCGTCAGGTTGCCCTCCCGGCTTATGAAAACATTTCCTTTGAAACCGGCAGGCAGCTCGATCGGATTCTCATCGAATACCCATCGCCGTCCGTACAGCTTGCTCAACAGAGGCATGTACTTCCCGTAGAGGTCTTTCGATTGCCCGTATACCTCCGGGGAGCTTGTAAACCCGGCCCCGTAATACAGGCAGTCATGGAACATCTTCTCCACGACCCTGTCGCCGGTATCGTACATGAGTAAAAACATGGGCTTTTCCAGCGCGTAATTTTGTCCAGTTCAAGTATGAGGTCAGCGCCTTTCAGCCTCCAGCCCTCTTCAGTTTTCTCTATGCCTTTCACTGCTCTTCCTCCTTCGGGATACAATGTATCGCCGGCATATCATATTACAGAAGACTGATTTAAAAAGTCATTCCTCTCAAGGACTTTTTGTCAAGGCAAAAAATCGGATTTGTTCACGGATATTTCTGAACAAATGAATTCTCTCTCTGCTTCATCTTTTCGCAGCGATAACAGTATGTCATCAAGCCCCTTGCGCACGTGTAGCTTCATCATTGCTTCAGCCTCTCCTGGATTTCCACCTGCAATCCTGTCGACAAGGTCACGGTGCCAGGAGGGTGAAGCCGGCCTCAGCCGGTTGAGATTGACAATACGACTGGTAAAAAAGATGAGGTCCTGGATATTAATCTGTTTCAATGATACGGCTATCTCCCTGCACCCGCTCAAAGAGATTATGGCTGTATGGAACCGGTAATGAATTAACGCCAGTTTTCGGTAATCGGATTCGGGATTATTAAAAAATCTGTCCACCTGGTCTGCCAGGGAGTAAAGTCTTTCTGTCTGTTCTTTCTGTATTCTTTCTGAAGTCAGTCTTGCGGCCAGCCCTTCCAGCACCTCCCGTACGAGGTAGTGCCCTTTTATTTTGTCAAGGCTGAAGTCCACCACGCGGCACCCGGAGTTGGGTCTAATTTCCACTACCCCCTCACGCTCCAGGATCCTAAATGCTTCACGTGCCACTATCGGGCTGACATTCAGCAACCTGGCAATCACTCGCTGGGAAAGTGACTGCCCCGGTCGGTATTTACTATTCAGGATCATCTGGAGAATCCTGTCGGCGCTTTCCTCGCTACGGGTCAGTATGGTTGCTCCTCTTTTTTTCATCTAATCATCCCCGGGTTAAAAGGATATGGTATATCGGTGATATACCATAGAACATAGATAAAAACTTGTCAAATTTATTTTGTGAGACCTCTGAAAAAGTGCTTTGACACATATTTTGTCATTACGAGCGGAGCGAAGGAAGCAATCCAGGTTTCTCGACGGAAGAGATTGCCGCGGTCGTAAAAAACACTCCCTCGCAATGACGATCAGGGGAGTTTTTCAGAGGTCTCTCTGCGTTAAAACTGAAAAGCATAAACTTAAAGCCCATTGCAAAGTCTTTTCTGCAAAAACTTTTTCCCTTTTCGTTTAATTCATTCGGACAATTCTTGGTTATGAGGCTGTTGCTTGCAAAACCCTCTCATTTATGATAATATCTGTTGTGCGTAGAGAATGGTCTTGCAGGCAGTCATCCAGTGAAATAGCTGTATCCTTCTAACAGTTTTAAAATCAAAAATTTACAGCGCAACTTCTTGAGAGCCAAGAACTCAGGAAAACTACCTTTTCCGTGTCCTGCTCTCTCCGCCTACGCTGCAAAACAGCTTCGGCGGACAGGTCCGGCTACGCCAGAAAGTCTTTTGAGAACGCCAGCGTAAGCCGGCTCAACGACAGGTTTCGGCGGACAGGTCCGGCCGCACAAAGAACAGGAGGTTAAATCATGCAAAACTACAGGGAGATAAAGGCTTTTATAAAACATAATTTCAGGCATTTTAATTCCGCTGTGCTTGTTGAGGCATCGGAAGCGTATGTAAAACATCTGAAGAACGGCGGGAAAATGATGATTACATTGGGCGGCGCCATGAGCACGGCTGAAATCGGGCTTACCCTGGCGGAGATGATAAGAAAAGGCAAGGTGCATGCCGTAACCTGCACCGGCGCAAACCTGGAGGAGGATTTATTCAACCTTGTTGCCCATAACCACTATGTAAGGGTAAGCTACCGGGATTTATCGCCAGAGGATGAAGTCGCACTCCTGAAAAGGAAACTGAACAGGGTCACGGACACATGCATACCCGAAGAAGAGGCGATGAGGAGACTTGAAGATGGCTTGCTTAAATTCTGGCAGAGGGCAGAAAAAGAAAACAGGAGATATTTTCCTTACGAATTCATGTACCAGTTGATAAGAAGCGGCAACCTTAAGAAACATTACCAGATTGACGTAAGAGATTCATGGGTCGCGGCGGCTTGCGAGAAAAATATCCCCGTATTTGTTCCCGGATGGGAAGATTCCACCACGGGAAATATGTTTGTTTCTCAAATCCGAAAAGGCATTATCAAAAATATCTCAACGGTAAAATCAGGGCTTGAAACCATGGATTTTCTTGTTGACTGGTATCTGAAGAATTCCAAAAAACACAGTATCGGTTTTTTCCAGATAGGCGGCGGGATTGCGGGAGATTTTCCAATCTGTGTTGTTCCTCTCATAAGACAGGACATTGGAAATAAATCCTGCAAATTATGGGGCTATTTCTGCCAGATATCCGACAGTACAACATCCTATGGTTCTTACAGCGGCGCAATCCCAAACGAAAAAATCACATGGGAAAAAGTCGGGATTGATACACCCAGATTTGTGATTGAAAGCGATGCAACCATAGTCGCACCCCTCATGTTTGCCTATGTCCTTACCCAGAGATAAGATGCATCTATGTTTTTGCGCGGTATCTCGGGATATAAAGGGAAAGGAAGACCAGAAGCATTCCCGCAATTATGATAACGTCAATGGTTTCTTTTAGAAACAGAATAGCCATTACCGCCGTTACCACAGAAGCGATATACTGGAATATCCCGAGAATCCCTGCCTCCAGATATTTCAGAGCATTGTACCAGAGAGTAAAACCTATACCTGCCGGAATTATCCCCAGATAAACACCCGCGAGAAAAACCCCGGGTTTCATATCCCAGAAATTGATTTCCTGTATCAGCATGGCAAATAGAAAAAATAACATCCCCAGGGATAGTGTAATGAAAGTCGTGAGCACGGCACCGTATCTGTTTGTGGGTTCTTTTCCTATGACTGTATACAAGGACCAGCATAAGGCGGCTCCTATTGCCATGAAATTGCCCTTCAAGAAATTACTCCCTTCAACAACAGACATGCCGGATGTTCCCTTTATTACGATGGCACAACCCAAAAATCCAAGCAGAACGGCGAGGATTTTATCAGAAGTAATTTTTTCACGGAGAAACAGCGTCGCCAGTATCAGGATAAACAGCGGGTTGGCATTCATCAGTATACTCGAGGAAGTCGCAGTCGTGTACCTCAGGGATGAAAAAACAAGCATATTCATCATGAATATGCCTGTTAACGCAAGAAAAAACAGGATAATCCAGTCCCTCTTGACTATATGGATCAAGTCCCTTACTCTCTTTCCCAAGAGAACAAACAGGAAAAGAGAAGCAAAAAAGCACCTCCAGAACGCAAGTACCAGGGGATTGACAGAACCGTCACCCATTACGATGCGGCCGACAAAAAAAAACAGTACCCCAGGTAACCCCGGCAGAAATACCGCAGAGATACCCTTTTATTTTCATGGCAGGAATTCAGGATTCACGCTTCCAGTACAAACGGTATTTGTCCATTGAAGATAAAACCGCCTCTATGTTTTCTATGGGCGTGCCGGGATAAACTCCCCATATGAGGGACAGCCCACCCGTGGGAGAACCGAGTGTCTTAATACAACTACATATGTGGTCTTCAATCTCCTGTTTCTCTCCGAAAACTGTAAGCTTCTGCCTGTCTATATCAAGGTTTATGGCAACCCTGCCCTTGGCCAGTCTTTCAAGATTATCAATACCGTTTACAAGATCCTGAGGGTTCAGAATACTGACCCCGCATTCAATAAGATCCGGGATTATATCAAGGATGTATCCGTCTGTATGCAGTCCCACATGAACATTGTTTTTCCTGCAGTAAGAAAATATTTTCTTATATGCCGGCTTTATGAACTCTCTCCATGCGGAAGGGCTTATCGGAAGAGCGTTCTGAAGACCCAGGTCATCCCCGAAGCCGATCATGTCCACACCCATCGCAACGTATCTCTTTACAACGGCCATCCAGAATTCCGTAATCATATTTATCAGTTCAACGATACGAGGGTCTTTCACCGCAATATCCATCATGGAATTTTCAAAACCTCTCAGGTCTGCAAGTTTCAGGAACAAGAAGCCGTGTTCAACTCCTCCGGAGGTCAATTCCCCTCTTCTCTTTGCCTCCCTGATATCGGATTCAGTCTTTTTCCAGTCCGCGTAATCTTCGGGTGCGGGAGGGACATAACTCCTGAAACTATTCCAGTCCCTGAGAGGATGCTCAACCACCTGCCCTTCAAGATAATCCTGTACATACGACCATAGACATCCCCATCTGTCTCTTCTTGTGGTTCCGGCTTTTCTCGTCTCATCCCCTCCTATGGAAATGGAAATATCGGAAAACTGCTCTTTCAATTTTTCCATCTGCTTTTCAAATTGCTTCCATACAGGATAATACACGGAAATGCTGCAATTTACCTCTCCGTTACCCTTGAAGCATATGGTGTCAAGATACTGCTGCCTGTTCATGCATCTCCTCGCCGCTTTGTCTTTTGCAGGAATATCCGCTGAATCAGAGATTGCTCCTGAATTTTCTTATTTCGGGGAAAACGTCAGGGTTCTCGGTCTCTTTTATCTGCTGATAGAGTGCCTTTTCCTGCCTGGATAGTCTCTCGGGAACCACAACCCTTATCCTTACCAGCTGGTCGCCTTTCCCGTATCCTGTTATCCTCGGCATCCCAAGATTTCTAAGTCTCAAGACACTGCCTGTCTGTGTGCCCGGGGGTATCCGCATCTTCACCTTTCCCGTAAGCGTGGGCACATCTATCTCGTCACCGAGTATTGCCTGTGTGCTTGTAACGGGAACTTCACACAAGATATCGGAGTTTCTTCTCTCAAAAAATTCATCCTTTTCAACAAATATTGTTGTGTACAGGTCACCCCTTGAACCTCCGTAGACGCCGGCATCACCCTGTCCTTTCAGCCGCAAGCTGCTTCCGTGTTCAATCCCTGCCGGCACCTTCACCGCAATCCTGTGCATGTTTGTCCTTACCCTGCCGGTTCCCCTGCAATTTGAACACGGGTCCGAGATAACCCTGCCTTCACCTTTGCAGGAAGGGCATGTTTGCGCGAGAGTAAAGAATCCCTGGCTTCTTACAACCTGCCCCCTGCCCTTGCAGGCAGTGCACAGACTCCTCTCCTTCTTGCCGCTTTTGCTTCCGGTCCCGTTGCAGACGGGACACTCGTCATACCTTGATATATTTATGTGCTTTTCGGTACCTGTCGCGGCCTCCTTCAAGGATATGGACATTCTGTATTCAAGGTCGGAGCCCCTGGTATGCCGCTCCGCCGGAGAAGTTCTTCCGCCATGACCTGTCCTTCCGAATGCATCTGAGAAAAAGCTCTCAAAGATGTCACCGAAAATATCGGAGAAATCCATCTGCACCCTTGAAAAATCCTGCCGCCAGTCAAAACCCTGCGGGCCGAACCCCGCATGTCCGTACTGGTCGTAAATCTTTCTCTTTTCCGGGTCGCTCAGGACTTCGTATGCCTCAGTTATCTCTTTGAATTTCTCCTCGGCCTCTTTGTTGTTCGGATTCCTGTCAGGATGATATTTGAGCACGAGGTCCCTGTAGGCCTTTTTCAGTGCTTCTGTAGAAGCATCCTTATTGACCCCGAGAAGTTCGTAATAGCCCCTTTTTTCAGCCATTTACCCCGAATTCTCCTTTGCTACGCTTTCACGGTGAGGGGTTCATGATTTTGTTTCTCTGCTCTTACCCCTGCTTCTTTGAAAAGCGTGAAATGTGAAATGTCAGACGGGAGATGTAAAAACATTTAAGATGTATATTTTACCACCTCGGACAAAAAAAAGCAAGGGTTCATACTTATAAGAACCCTTGCTTTTCTCGTTAAATCATGGAGGTATCCGGACCTCGTGAGATATACTCCCTAAGAAAGGAGGTGATCCAGCCGCACCTTCCGGTACGGCTGCCTTGTTACGACTTCGCCCTCCTTACCGAGCGTACCTTATTTACTTTAAAAGTATCTTCAGGTACCCCCGATTCAGTTGGCGTGACGGGCGGTGTGTACAAGGCCCGAGAACGTATTCACCGCGGCCTGGCTGATCCGCGATTACTACCGATTCCAACTTCATGCAGGCAGGTTGCAGCCTGCAATCCGAACTGGGGCTGGCTTTCTGAGATTTGCTCCGCCTCGCGGTTTTGCTTCCCTCTGTACCAGCCATTGTAACACGTGTGTAGCCCTGGACATAAGGGGCGTGCTGACTTGACGTCATCCCCACCTTCCTCCGTGTTAACCACGGCAGTCCCCGTAGAGTGCTGCCTTTAAAGGCGAGTAACTACAGGCAAGGGTTGCGCTCGTTCAAGGACTTAACCCAACACCTCACGGCACGAGCTGACGACAGCCATGCACCACCTGTCCACCCTCCCCGATTGCTCGGGGTCGTTGCCCTTTCGGACTCCTACCAGATGGATGTCAAGCCCAGGTAAGGTTCTTCGTGTACCATCGAATTAAACCACATGTTCCACCGGTTGTGCGGGCCCCCGTCAATTCCTTTGGGTTTCAGCCTTGCGGCCGTAGTCCCCAGGTGGGGTGCTTAACGTGTTAACTTCGGCACCGATCCGTTTTACCAGACCGACACCCAGCACCCATCGTTTACAGCGTGGACTACCGGGGTATCTAATCCCGATCGCTCCCCACGCTTTCGTCCCTGAGCGTCAGTTTCAGAGTAGGAAACCGCCTTCGCTACTGGTGTTCCTGCCAATATCTACGCATTCCACCGCTACACTGGCAGTTCCGTTTCCCCCCTCTGAACTCAAAGTTAAGCAGTTTCAATCCCAATTCTCTGGTTGAGCCAGAGTATTTCAAAACTGACATGCTTAACCGCCTGCGGACCCTTTACACCCAATAAATCCGGGTAACGCTTGCCCCTCCCGTATTACCGCGGCTGCTGGCACGGAATTAGCCGGGGCTTCCTTTAACGGTACCGTCTTCCGCCTAAGCGGATTCTTCCCGTTCGACAGAGTTTTAAGACCCGAAGGCCTTCATCACTCACGCGGCGTCGCTGGATCACCCTTTCGGGCATTGTCCAATATTCCTCACTGCTGCCTCCCGTAGGAGTCGGGGCCGTGTCTCAATCCCCGTGTGGCTGGTCGTCCTCTGAGACCAGCTACCCGTCTTCGCCTTGGTGGGCCGTTACCCCGCCAACTAGCTGATAGGACTCAAGCCCATCCCTCGACAGCCTGTTTTGCAACAGGCCTTTGCTTTTCAAGTGAATCCACAAGAAAAGATTATCCGGTATTAGTCCACCTTTCAGCGGATTATTCCGGTCCAAGGGGGAGGTTACTTAAGTGTTACTCACCCGTCCGCCGCTTTCCCCCGGGGAATTCTATCCGAAAATAAAATCCCCCAAGTTCGGCGCTCGACTTGCATGTGTTAGGCACGCCGCCAGCGTTCACCCTGAGCCAGGATCAAACCCTCAGAGAAATTTTGAGGCCCGAATACCTCCAAATTTTCAAAGAACTTTTATATCTTTGCAGAGATAGTTTACCTTTCTTCACTTTCTCTGTCAACAGATACTATTTCCTATCCGTTGATGCTTTCCCCTAACCCACCTGTCCTGAAATTTTATTCAACAGGTGGTTCTGCCGGAGGCGCAGGAGGCGCCGCAGGAAGTTCCATCGGTGGAGCTCCTGTTGAAACCGGAGGCTTCTTCGGCATGGCTTGCTTGATGATGAAGAAAAGCGCCACCAGGATAATTATTATCAGAATAACTACCCCTGCCGGATTGTTTTTCTTTTCCGCCATTTTCATCTCCTCCTTTCTTTTTTATTTTTTACTGCTTCCTACTATTCTGCTTGAGTTATAACTTTATCATATTCAAGAAAAGTGTCAAGTTTTTTTTGCGAATCTGTTGTGGTGGAGTATATTTTCCATATTCCTCTTGGGGACATGCATTTCGCCGTTGTCATCTTTCCAGTATTTTACAGAACCGTCAAATCTCTCAACCGATGAAGTCTCATCCGGATATCCAAGCGCTATGACAGAATCAACCTGGTAATTATACGGTAAATTCAGAATCTCCGCAAGTTCCTTTCTTTTGACCGAACCAATCCAGCAGGTCCCGACACCTTCCGAAACCGCGGAAAGGAGAATATTTTCAACAGCAGCACCTGCATCATAAGCGGGCGTAGGAGTCTTAATATCGCCGTTGCAGATCACCACTATATAGGAGACCGGTCTTCTTCCCTCAGGAGGGGGTCCGGCAGGACCAAGATATCCTGCCCAGCCGAGTAACGGAAAGATCCTGTCAACCAGATTCTTTTCAGTGACGATGATGAATTCCAGAGGCTGCATATTCATACCGCTGGGTGCAATACGGGCGGCATCAACAAAAGATTCCAGTACTCCGACAGGAATTTTCTCCTGTTTGAACCTCCTTATAGTCCTTCTCTTCTTAATCGCTTCTTTTACATCCATTTACCCTGAACCCTCCCTTGATACGCTTTCGTCGTGAGGGGTTTCGTTTTATCACTGTTTTTTATCAAAATTTCAGACCTTTACTCTGAACTCTTCCATCTATCTCTTTCATAGTGACGAGTCTCGATTCTAAAATCATTGTCCCTCACCATTCAAGCATAGCAAGAAGAGTTCGGGATAAAGTCGGGGCGCCCGGATTCGAACCGGGGACCCCCAGAACCCCATTCTGGTGCCCTAAGCCGGACTGGGCCACGCCCCGTGTAAAAACAGTCAGAAGTGAAAAACAGTTGTCAGTGATTAGAACATTCACGGCACATCTTTATATAATTCATACAATATTCATCTCTGCCTGTCAATGTTTCAGCCAGACATACAGCATCCCTGATTCCTTCGTCGTTGGGGTCGGTGATCGCGGAATCAAGGCCGGCCGCTATTGAAAGCGCTATGAAATACTTGTTCAGCAGTTTTCTGTTCGGCAATCCGAATGACACATTTGACAAACCGCAGGTTGTTTTAATCCCCGGAAATTTTGCCTTTATTGCCACTATGCTCTCCAGGAAAATATTGCCGTTTTTCATATCCACGCTGATGGGTTGTACAAGAGCGTCTATGAAGATATCTTCTCTCTTGACCCCTACTCCTTCAAGCAGATTTACAATCTTTGAGGTTATTTCAATTCTCTTTTCCACATTATTCGGAATACCTGCATCATCCATCGTCAATCCTACCACCTTGCAGTTATTATTTTCTTTTATGACGGGCAGAAGTTTTTCTATCCTGTTCTTTTCGCCGTTTATGGAGTTTATCATCCTGTCGGCACTCCTTGTTCTAACAAGACAGTTCTTTATAACAGCAGGGTCGGAGCTGTCCATGCAGACAGGGACATCTCCCAGTTCATTAACAATGTCAACAAGCCATTCCATATCGGAGATTTCCTTTTCCTGCCCTTTGCCTGTTCCCGCGTTCAGGTCAATATAGTTCGCGCCGTTCGAGACCTGTCTCTGCGCAATTTTCTTTATAAACTCCCTGTCTTTCTTTTCAATCGCCTGCGCTATGGACTTCCTCGTCGCGTTAATAAGTTCCCCTATTATTATCACAAGTATCTCCCTTTATTATGGGCAATAATGTATAACTTTCAAAGGTTCTTGTCAAATGCATTATCCAGATATGCTATACTGTAAAATCAGGGAAATATGGCCGAGGTATAAAAGGCATGAAAATCACAAAAGAGGAGTTTGAGGAAATAGTTGCCGCAAAGCGCGACAGCCTGCCTCGTGTTATAAAGGACAGGATTGAGAACGTTGAGTTTTTTGTGGAGGAAGGAACCACACCCAATCTGCTCGGATTATATCACGGTATCCCCTACCCCAGAAGAAAGAATCCCGGCTACTCCCTCGTCATGCCCGACAAAATAATTCTCTTTAAGGGTCCCATAGAACGCGGATGCAGGACAAGAGAAGAACTGGAAAAAAGAATTGAAAAAGTTCTGTTTCATGAAATCGGCCATTACCTGGGACTTAACGAAGAGCAATTGCGCAAATTATCCCTCTGACTCTCTTGCCTTCAACTCCTTCATCAGAAAACCCGCAAGACGGAACTCCTTCCCCCTGAAGACACCTCTTATCTCCCTGACAGGCATAATGGACATAAGCGTATTTGTGAGGAAAACTTCGTCCGCGCTTTCCAAATCTTCCGGCAGAAATTTCCCCTCCTCACTGTTTACACCGTGCCTAGCGCATATCTCAAGAACGGTTTTTCTCGTTATGCCGGGAAGAATGCCGCAATCAAGAGAAGGCGTAAATATCTTTTTGCCCTTCACAAAAAAAAGATTTGATACTGTTGCTGAGGCAAGATGCCCTTCCGTATTCAGGAGAATGTTATCGTCATACCCCTGTTTTCTCGCCTCCCCCCTGGCAAGGATGCTTTCAAGATAGTTGAAGGTTTTCACACAGCTGAGCGGTGATTTTTCGTTTTTGAAATACGTTTTACTGACAATGCATCTTATCCCTTCCCTGTAAAATCTTGCAGGATACGCTCTGTGTTTTTTCACCAGAGCCAGAACGTTTGACCTGCTTTCATCTCCGGGGTCAAAGGACTCCGTTTCTTTTCTCCACACGCTAATCCTTATATACGCCCGGTCAAGACCGTTCTTTCTGAGAACGGTTTCAATCTTTCTTCTGAGATTCTCACCTTCCTCCGCAATCTCAAATCCGCATATATCAGCACCTTTCTGCAAACGCTTCCAGTGGTCGTCCCACCTGAAGATTCTGTAATCTTCAGCCCGCAGGGTTTCAAAAACTCCATCGCCGTAAAGGAAGCCCCGCTTCAATTTACCAAAAGAAATTACTTCCCCGGATATTCGCCTGCCGTTAAGACAATAATAGTTTTTTACCATTTTCATCACGCCCCAGTGTCAGGAAAAGGGATTTCGCCTTTGTCATCGTCTCCTCGTATTCGGCTTCAGGACTGCTGTCCCACACGATACCGCCGCCAACGGGGTAGTAAAGCCGGTTTTTCTTCAGCAGTATCGTTCTTATGAGTATGTTCAGTTCCATGTTGCCGTTAAACCCCAGATACCCCATGCTGCCGGTGTAAAACGCCCTCTTGTGCGGTTCAAGTTCCTCTATGATTTCCATCGCCCTTATCTTCGGCGCTCCGGTTATGGAACCACCGGGAAAGGTGGCCTTCAGCAGGTCAACCTGACTCACTCCTTCATTCAGAACGCCTTCCACGAGAGACGTGGTCTGGAACACCGTTCTGTAACTTTCTACCTGCCGCAATCTTCTGACTCTGACAGTGCCGTACCTGCACACCTTGCCTATGTCGTTCCTCTCCAGGTCAATTATCATGACAAGTTCCGCCCTGTCCTTTGCGGATTCCATCAACTCCTTCCTGTACCTCTCGTCCGCCCTCCTGTCCATCCCCCTCGGCCTGGTACCCTTCATCGGCTTTGTCATGACCCTTGAACCTTCCTTCCTGAGAAAAATTTCGGGAGAGTTTGAAAGGAGTTGAAACTCCCCGGCGTTGAAATACCCGGAGAACGAGGTGGGATTAACCTTCCTGATCTTAGCATATACGGCTTCCGGGAGAAAAACGCCTTCTGCCTCCAGCCGCTGAGCAAAATTTATCTGGTAAACGTCCCCGCTCGCTATATAATTCTTTATCTTTTCAATGGATTTTACATACTGTCTGTATGAAAGGTTGGAAGAAAACTTCTTTATATCCGCCGCACATTCTTCCCGCCTGTTTCTACCCGGGGCTATCTTCCTGATCATGTCGGCTTTTTCCCTGAACATGAGTTTGAAATTCCTCGCGTTTTCATTCTGAAGGTTTGCTGAAAGAAGCGTCAAATTCTTCTCCACGCTGTCTATCAGTAAGACGGTATCGTAAAACCCCAGGTATATATCCGGCATCTTCAGGTCATCTTTGCTTATATCAGGCAGTTTTTCAATCTGCCAGCCCAGGTCATAGGAAAAAAAACCGAGCGCCCCCGGAGAAAAGAAACCCGGATGGGAACGGTGGTATTTCTTCAACAGACTGTTCAGAATCTCAAAAGGGTCGCCGTAAAATCTCTTTTCGCCGGCGTTTCCGGAAACAACTGTCTTCCTCCCCTTGCTCCTGAAAACAAGGAACGGGGCAAAAGCCATGAGGGAGTATCTTTGAGTGCGGCCGGAAAGACAGGTATCAAGCCAGATGAAATGGTCTTTTTCTCCGAGAAGACCGAAAAGTCTTTCAGGCGGGATAAAAGGGAGTCTTGCGGAAATCAATTCCTGTAGAGTAGGCATTCTGCTCTCTATCCAAATCTCCCTTATATTCCCCCTTTGCAAAAGGGGGAAACAGGGGGATTTATTCATTTGTCTATCTTCTTTATCTTGTTCACCCTTCTGAGATGCCTTCCCTTCAAAAACGGGGTTTCAAGAAAAGTTTTCGTAATTTCCAGGGCAAGTTCGTTGCCCAGCAATCTTCCGCCCAGTGTAAGAACATTGGCGTCATTGTGCTCCCTTGCCAGGACCGCATCCTGCACCGTGCAGCATCTTGCCGCGCGTATGCCGGCAAATTTGTTTGCAACCATGCTCATTCCTATACCGGTTCCGCATACAAGCACGCCCGCGGAAATCTCCTTCTTCTGAATCCCCACTGCCAGTTTCTCCGCGAAGTCAGGGTAGTCAACGGATTTTTTTATGTGCGTCCCGTAGTCAATAACCTCAAACCCCTCCTTCTTCAACTGCCCTTTCAGGAATTCCTTCAGGTCAAATCCCGCATGGTCACTTCCCACTCCCACTTTCATGTTATTTTCCTCCCGGTTCAGATCATCGCAGGCGGAGGGGGTCTTTGCCGGTGATGTCCCAGATTGAGGAGGGGTTGCCCGGCAATGCACCGCCGTCTATGACAATATCCGCCATGTTCTTAACTGCATACGCTATCTCTTCCGTGCTTGAAGGATTCTTCTCCCCGGAAATATTTGCACTTGTTGAAGCAAGAACGTCAAACCTTTTTATAAGCCGCAGAAGAAATCTGTGGTCAGGTATTCTGAATGCCATTTTCCCATCTGGAGATGTGATGCGGTGCAGGTTTCTTTTTGCCTTCAATATAAACGTGGTTGCACCGGGCCAGGACTTTTCAAGAAGAGCCCTTTTTTCAGCGGGTATCTCCGCGAACTGCCTGACCTTCTCTATCGTATCCACGAATCCTATGAGAGGCTTTTTCCCTGAACGCCCCTTTATTTCAAAAATCCTATCCTGCGCTTCTTTGTTCAACCCGTCGCAGACCAGGCCGTAAACGGTATCGGTCGGGACAACCGCAACTCCACCTTCACGCAATATTTTTTCAGTATCGACAAGCAGTTTTTCGCTGTTGTTTTCA
>CAYOFY010000009.1:0-7005 GCA_964403465.1 uncultured bacterium | reverse complement strand
AAAAGTTTACCGTAAGACTTTTCCTCATAGGATTTATAAAGAGAGGTTCTTTTGAGAAGTTCATCAAAATCCACGCTGTGAGCATCAAAATCAGGGCCATCCACACAGGCGAATCTGACCTTTCCGGCCACGGTCACCCTGCATCCTCCGCACATTCCGGTTCCGTCAACCATTATAGGGTTCAGACTCGCTATCGTTTTTATGCCGTGTTTTTTTGTAATTTCACTGACCTTCTTCATCATGGGTATGGGGCCTGCCGTGAGCAAGTAATCAATCTTTCCGCCTGACCCAATGAGGTCCAGAAGCACGTCGGTGGTAAATCCTTTCTTGCCCTTGCTTCCGTCATCCGTCGCTATAAGAACCTCGTCGCTTATCTTCTTCATCTCTTCTTCAAGAATCAGCAGTCTCTCGTTCCTTGCGCCCATCACGGTAATGAGGTAGTTCCCCTTCTCCTTGAACGCCTTCGCCATCCAGTAAACGAAAGCCGCGCCAACCCCTCCCACGATAATGCACACCCTGCCGTATTTCTCTATCTCCACGGGATTGCCGAGGGGACCGACGACATTCAGTATGCTATCCCCCTCTTCAAGCATCCCGAGTTTTCCCGTGGAAGTGCCCACCTCCTGGAATATGAGGGTGATGGTTCCCTTCTCCGCATCTATGCCCGCAACGGTAAGAGGTATCCGCTCGCCTTTTTCGTCCGCCCTGAGGACAATGAACTGCCCGGGGAGCGCCTTCTTCGCAATCAGCGGCGCTTCAACCTCCATCCTTTTTATCTTCTCGCCCAGAATCTCTTTTTTCACTATCCTGTTCATTTAGGTTTTTCCCACCTGAGCAACTCCGTCACGCTGCTTAACGTCCCGCCGTCCTTTATCTCCTTCCTTATCCTGTTCTCCCTTTCAAGAACATCCATCGCCCTGTTTGCAATCTCAACCACCCTTTCTTCCGGGACCACAACAACACCGTCGGAGTCTCCCACAATCCAATCGCCCGGCGATACGAGACAGCCGCCTATCCTCACCGGAACGTTAATCTCGCCGAGCCCCTTCGGTTCCCCTGCCTCAGGGCATATCAGTTTTGCGAATACCGGCAATCCCATCTTCCTTATCTCTTCCGTATCCCTCACACCGCCGTATATGACGACGCCTGCAATCTTCTTTATCAAGCAACTGTTCGTTGCCAGTTCACCCCATACCGCAGGCCCCACCCCACCGGCGTCTATGACAATTATCTCCCCTTTTCGCGCAACATCTATCGCCTCAACCGGTTTTGCCCAGTCGCCAGGATATGTCCTGACGGTCACCGCGGGACCCGCCACCCTGGCATCGGCAGGGGAAAGCGGAAATATCTCCCGTATCCAGCCCTGCCTGTGGAGCGCATCGGAAATGTTTGATGTTGAAACCTGAAGGAGGGTTTTTTTAACGTCATCCAGGGCAGTTCGTTTATAGAGCTTGGTCTTTATTCCTTTCTTTTCCCTGACGGCTTTCTTTATGGCCCTGACCGCTTCTTTCACATTTGCGGATTTCGTTACCGCGCCGCCTATGATAAGTATTGAGGCGCCTGCTTTGACCGCGTCAACAACGTTCTCGGAATTGAGCCCGCCGGCAATCGCAACGGGTATGCGGACAGCAGAGGCAATCTCCTTGACCAGGCCGAAGGAAATGTCGCCTGTCATCTGCCTGTCTATGGGAATGTGTACGCCGACATAGTGAACCCCTATCTTCTCAACCTCCTTCGCCCTTCCGACGGTGGCAGCCCCTTCCATGAGGTCCGCCAGCACTTCGCCGCCGTAGTTTCTGGACGCCTCCACAGCCTCCTTTATCGTCTGGTCAGAAGCGTTTCCCAGCACAACGACAACATCCGCGCCTGCCTTGAAAGCCATCTCCGCCTCCATCCTTCCGGTATCCATTATCTTCATGTCCGCGATTATTTTCCTGCCGGGAAGCTCTTTCCTCAGCATGCGGAGGGCGTTAAGACCTTCGGACTTGAGCAGGGGCGTGCCTGCCTCAATCCATGAGATACCGGCCTTAACGGCTTCACGGGAAACTTTCAACGCCCTTTTGATTTCAGTGAAATCAAGTGCGAGTTGTATCACGGGAAATTCACTGTTTTTCACCATTATCTCTGTCCCAGGCTCTCCTGTCCGAACCGTTCTTCTTATTGTTATTGGAGGATGCCTTCCGACGGTATTTCAATATGCAGACCCTGTTGGTGTCTTTGACTCTCTGGTACTCCGCCCTGTCAACCATCTTGTCTATCAGGTAGGTACCCATCTCCCCCAGCGAACTCTTTTCCTCCTCCTCGGGCGAGGGATTCAACGGATTGTACGGAAACCCCCTGTCAAGGATTTCAACCGTGACGCAATTATCATCGTATCTCCACATTATCTTGAGCGTGTTGTCGGAAGAGGTAGAGTTTGTCAGTATGTTTGAACATATCTCGTCAATAACGAGCATCAGTTCCCAGGTCTTTCTGAATCCCAGTCTTATGTCTAAACTTCTCTCCTGGATAAAATCGGAGATGCACTCAAGACTCCCCGGGTTTTTTTCAATGACTATGTAATCGCAACTGTTCTTGTCTTCCATAATCTTTCAACAATTCCTGGTATATCCTTTCTATGGAGTCCACCATCTTCTGTACAGGGAAAAGATTCTCCACGACTCGTCTCCCATCTTCCCCCATTTTATAAGATATTCCGGGATTTTTCAAAAGAAAAAGAATTTTTTCCTTCAGCATGGATGTGTTCTTCGGCGGAACCAGATACCCGGTTCTGTCATTGACCACCAGTTCCCTGGCTCCATCAACGTCAAACGCAACAACGACCCTGCCTCCGGCAAAGCCCTGAGCCACCGCCTTCGGCAGCCCCTCCCTCAAACTCGTGTGAACCAGAATATCCATGGCCGATATGAAACCCGGGATTTCCGAAGGAGGCACCAGCCCGGTGAAGATAACCTTCTGAAAGATATTGTTCTCCCTCGCGAATTTTTCAAGGTCGGCTCTCAGTATCCCGTCTCCCACAATAAGCAGTCTTGCCGCGGGATATTCCTTCACCACCCCCGCAAACGACTCCATGAGATATTCCTGCCCCTTGAGAGGGAAGAGCCGTCCCACCATACCTATGACCTTCTCGTTCTCTCTTATCCCGAGAGCCCTTCTCCTGTCATCCCTGCTTCTGTCCGCATCCAGGTACGGCTGGATGTCAAACCCGCTGTACACGATGGAATACTGTTCTTCCCTACCTATGCCTGCTTTAAGGTATTTCTCCTTCATTACACCGCCCACGCATATGAAACGGTCCGTGAAGATTGCCGCGATCTTCTCCGCCGCAATATATGCCATGTTGCGGAGCGGTGATTGGAATTCATGGAACGAGGGTCCGTGCACGGTATGGATTACCAGCGTTTTCCTGCAGGCGATTTTTGCCGCGATCCTGCCCAGTATTCCTGCCTTTGCACTGTGCGTATGCACTATGTCGTATCTCTTCTTCCTGAAAACAAAGACAAGTTTCAGGAAACAGGCCATGTCATGTAAAGGATTTATCTCCCTTACAAGTTCCCGTATCACGATGAGCCCTGCCCCTGCCTTTCCTATCTCTCTTTCAAGGGAGCCCTCAGGACCCGTGGTGGGACCGCTTATAAGGTCAACCTCATAACCCTTTTTTTTCAACCCTCTGACGGTGAATATTGTGTTTTCCTGGGCGCCGCCGACAATGAGGCGGGTGATAACATGGCAGATTTTCATTATATTTCGCTTACGCTCGTATCCGGTCCGTTCTTCACCTTCGCAAAAATCCTTACCCCTTTTATCTCTATGCTTATGTTGTCTATGTCAAAATCGTCGGGGAGTATTCTTATGTGGGATACATTCTCGCGGGGAACAACGATAAGACGCCTTTCCCTGTCAACGTCAACGGGCTTCACCTGCCCTTTCATGACAAGAATACCTTTTCCGTCCAGCATCAACCAGCTTTCCGTGAATTTCAGGACCTTACCTATGAAAACCCATACCTTCTGTTCCGAATAACTTTTCTTGAACCGCACCTTTATTATCTTTCCCTCTATCATCGGTTCTCCTGTTATCTCACCTGGCATTCCCTGACATACTTTAACATAATCTTTCTGCTTGCTTCAAATTCTTCGTCCGAATATGTCCGGAAGGTAAGGCTTGCCGGGTCAACAGCCTTGGACGGCACGAAACGCTGGAGATAGAAAATTCCGGCACCTGCAACCAGCCTGCCAATCTCTTCAAAATCTTTCACTTCCAGCAACTCCCTGACAACCGTCGTTCTGAATTCATAGCCAAGTCCGGAATCTTTTATCAGGGAGATGCTTTTTTCAACATCCCTTATGTTTACAGGTGCTCCCGCAAGAACCTTGTATTTGCCGGGAGGCCCCTTTACATCCATGGCTATGTAGTCAACAGCATTCTCTTCAATTGCCTTTCTGATTACGGCGGGGAAGGTCCCGTTGGTATCCAGTTTCACCAGGTATCCCATCCCCTTGACCCTTTTCAAAAAAACCTGAAGTCCGGCATCGCAGCAGGGTTCCCCTCCCGTGATGACGACACCTTCAAGATATTTCTTCCTTCTTTCCAGAAACGAGATTGTCTCTTCAACATCAAGAGGGGTCGTAAATCTCTCGGGCAGTACAAGTTCGGGGTTATGGCAGAAGGGACAGCGAAGATTACATCCCTGGACGAATACTATGCAACTTATTTTCCCCGGGAAATCTATGAGGGAAATTTTTTGCAAACCGCCTATTCTCATTTGAGGACATACGTCTTTCTTATCTTGAACTCCGCGGCCTTCCCCTTATTCCACTGGTTCACAGGCCTCAAATACCCGACTATCCTTGAATAGACCTCGGTCTCCCTGTTGCACCTGTCACACCTGTAAGCCTCCCCTTTTATGTATCCGTGTTCCGGACATACGGAAAATGTCGGGGTGATCGTGAAATAGGGGAGTTTGAATTTTTCACAGATGACCTTCACAAGTTTCTTTACACCCTCGTTCGTATCCACGCGCTCTCCCGTGAACAGATGGATGACCGTGCCCCCGGTGTAAAGGGTCTGAAGTTCGTCCTGGAGTTCAAGCGATTCAAAGACATCCTCGGTGTAATTCACCGGAAGCTGTGAGGAGTTTGTGTAGAACGGCTCCGCTCCCCTCTGGTATTCCTCCTCGTTTGCGCAGATTATGTCAGGATATTTCATCTTGTCGGACTTTGCCAGGCGGTAACTGGTTCCCTCGGCCGGAGTGGCTTCAAGGTTATAATTATTGCCGGTTGTTTCCTGGAATTCAACCAGTTTTTCCCGCATGAAGCGCATGACCCTGATGCTGAACTGCAATCCCTCCGGCGTTCCAATTCCCTTGCCCAGAAGGTTCAGACATGCTTCATTCATCCCCGAGAGTCCTATCGTGGAAAAGTGGTTCATCCAGTATTTCCCGAACCTCTGTTTGACGTTCCTCAGGTAGAAAGCGGAATAGGGATAGAGATTTTCATCGGTTAATTTTTCTATGATCTTCCTTTTTATCTCCAGGGATTCTTTTGCGGCAGACATCAGGTTGCCCAGTCTTTCCAGGAACTCGTCCTCGGAATTTGAAAGGTACCCTATCTTCGGCATATTGATTGTCACGACACCTATGCTCCCGGTCAGTGGATTGGCGCCGAAAAGCCCGCCGCCGCGCTTTCTCAGTTCAACGGTATCCAGTCTGAGCCGGCAGCAATTGAATGAAATTTGGCCAAGTGAATGTGCAAAAAGATGATTTCTGGCGAGTTCTATATCATAAAATGGTCTGGGGACTTCATATTTCTTGATTTTTATCTCTTTAACCCTTACCACATAGACATCGCTGTTTTTTATTTTCAAACTTTCATCTGTATCGGCATCATATTTATTCAAAGTATCAAAACCAACCATTCTTGATTTGGTAAGCCCGGGAACTTTAAAAGTAGAAAAAGCCATCCAGCCGGGGACTCTTTCAGATAAAACAGGATTATTTGCATTTCCATTCTTTTTGATTGATGATTTACTATGCTGCAAATAAATTCGCTGGCTTTTCTCTTTTAACGTGTATGTAACGGGCTGGCCAATCAAAGAAAACAGCAGGACCAAATCCCTTGATAACTCCACGTCATTAATATGGATTTCTTTTCTTTGTTTATAACCGTCTCCCCGGGAAAAAAACTCTAAGAAATTTTCTATAACGCTTTCAGGAGAATTAAATAAAATATCCGGCAGTCTTCCATATTTCCTAAAACCCGCATCATGCAATTTTCTTGCCAATTCCACATTGTAAACATATAAATAATACGTATTGTATCGCGGGTCTTTTTTCTCTTTGCACGTCAGACCAAAAACAGCCTTAATTAACGATTTGATTCTTTCTAAATTTTCCTTGTCTCCGAATTTAAATGTAAACTGCAGTCCTCTTGGTTCTCCAAAATGAGTATAACCTTTTCTGGTTTCAAAAAGGTAATTTCCGTCAGCAGTAAAATAGCCCAGAACCTTCGACAGGTCCTCATTTAACATCAGGTTATCTATCTTTTGATATTCTTTTGACAGATTTTCTGAAGCTCTTTTCAGGGAAATAAGATAATCACCTTTTCTTACATCCTTCGCAAATTTCATCCTTACTCCATTATTAGTCATAACCGGAATCGGATGTTTATCTGAAAAAGTAGCCGCTTTGCCATCTTCAACAGTAATCTCTATGGCGGAAGTATCAAAAACCCTCAAAAATCTTTTCACTTCTACCCATTCAGTCTTCAAAGTCTTCGGATTTAATGATAAAAATTGAAGATTCCCCTCTCTTTTACATTCTGCCCAGCCTTCATTGTCAAAATCTCCAGATCTATATCTTTCAACCACCTCTTTAATGGTAACTCTTTTTATCTTTTTGGAATTTCTGATAACGAGTTCTTCATCTCCATCTAAGCACATGCTTCGCACGTCATCCGGCTTCATGTCCGAGTTTATGAAGTTGCTGAAATACGGAATCCCGTATTT
>CAYOFY010000008.1:0-37407 GCA_964403465.1 uncultured bacterium | reverse complement strand
ACGAGCCGATAAAATCGGCCCTCGCAATGACAAGCGTGGGGACGGGCTCGCAATGACAAGAAGCGCAGGTCAGGGTAAGGGGGAAACATGAAAGCGGCAGTATATCACGGGATAAAGGATATAAGGATAGAGGAGATAGAGACTCCTTCATGCAAGGATGACGAGATTATGGTGAAGGTGAATTACTGCGCAATCTGCGGAACGGATGTGCGCATATACTTTCACGGCCACAAGAAGGTCATACCCCCTGCGGTCATAGGGCATGAGATAACCGGAGTGGTGGCTGAAATCGGAAACAGGGTCAGGTATCCTGAACCATTGCGGGAAGGAGACAGGGTGGCGCTTGTCACTTCCATCGGCTGCGGCAAATGCAAGATGTGCGGCAGGGGATTGTACAACCTGTGCCCTGACACGAAGGCGATAGGATATTTTTATCCCGGCGGATACGCGGAGTACGTGATAGTCCCGGCGGACGCGGTGAAACAGAAAGCCGTTATCAGACTGCCGGAAAAGATGTCCCTGAAAGAGGGAGCGTTGATAGAAGCGCTGTCATGCGCCATCAACGGCCAGGGGTACCTGAATATTGAAAAGGGCGATACCGTAGTCATATACGGAGGCGGTCCCATAGGGCTCATGCACGCGGTTCTCGCGCAGGCATCCGGAGCAGGCATGGTCATCGTAACCGACCCGGCCTACGAGCGGCTTGAAAGGTTCGGAAAACAATTTGCCGGGCTGCACCTCCTGGACCCCGGCAGGGTAAAAATAAAGGAAGAGGTTGCCCGGCTGACAGGCGGTTACGGCGCGGATGTGGTCATAACAGCGTGCCCGGCTAAGCAGGCCCAGGTTGAAGGGCTGGAGATTCTCGGTTCTCGCGGAAGAATAAGTCTGTTCGGAGGACTGCCCAAGGACGATTCCGTCATAGGCATAGATTCCAATATCATACATTACAGGGAGATTTCGGTTTTCGGGGCATTTGCTTCCAACAGGAAAGATTACATGAAGGCGGCGGAACTGATTTCCCTGAAAAAGATAGAGGCGGGTAAGTTTATCTCCAGGATATTGCCGCTGGAACGGATAAGCGAAGGCATTGAGATGGTGAAGTCAGGAGATGTGTTGAAGTGCGTGATGGAAATCTCACGTGCCTGAGAAAACATGACAAAAAGCCACAGGGAATTTCTGAAAGAGGCGTTGAGATTGGCAGAAAAAGGCAGGGGGCTGGTGAGTCCCAATCCGATGGTGGGGGCGGTTATTGTCAGCGGCAGTCGCGTACTCGGCAGAGGATGGCACAAGGCGTTCGGCATGCCTCACGCTGAGATTGAGGCATTGAGAGAGGCAGGCAAAAAGGCAAAGGGTGCAACATTGTACGTAAACCTTGAGCCGTGCTGTCACTACGGCAAGACTCCGCCCTGCACCGGCGCGATAGCAGAGGCGGGTATGAAAGAGGTCTTCTGCTCAATGGAGGACCCCAACCCTCTCGTTGCCGGCAAGGGTATTGAGGAACTTGAAAGAAACGGCATCCGTGTGAGGAAAGGCATCCTTGAAGAGGAGGCACGGCAACTCAATTCCGCCTACATCACCTGCATAACCCAGAAAAGACCTTACATCATCCTGAAATGGGCGCAGACCCTGGACGGGAAAATAGCAACTCATACGGGTGATTCAAAGTGGATTACGGGCGAAGGTACCAGAGAGCTCGTAAAAAAATTACGGTTTGAAATGGACGCAATCCTCGTGGGAGTAAACACGGTCATCAGGGACAATCCTTCCCTGGACTACGTGTTCCCTTCTTTCCAGACGCAGAAGGTATTTGAGGGCAGGAAGCGATACCACAAGATAGTTCTTGACCCTTTCCTGAGGATTCCTTCCGAAGGAAGGTTATGGGAAAACAGGAAAAGCAGGGTGGTACTGGCGGTCTCGGACGGAATCCCGGAAGAAGGACTGAAAGCATTCAGCGCCAGGGAAAATGCGGAGGTTATGAGACTGCCTTTTGATAACAACCGCTTCCGGCTGAAAGACCTCATGGAAAAACTGCATGGAAAAGAAATAGGAATGCTGATGGTGGAAGGCGGCAGCGAGACGCTGACTTCCTTCTGGGAAGAAAGACTTGCTGACGAGATAATGGTTTTTACGGGCAGCAAGATTCTCGGGGGAAGACGGTCGCTTCCGTCCATAGCAGGTAAAGACAGTGAAAGTCTTTCGGAGGCGGTGAAGGTGAACTGCACTGAAATGAAGGTTCTTGGCGAAGACTTCCTTATAAGGGGCAAACCATGTTTTCCGGCATAATTGAAGAGGTCGGCAAAATAAAAAGGAAATTCTCGGAAGCCGGCATATGGGTAATAGAGCTTGCGGCTGAAAAAGTGACTGACGGCATGAAGCCCGGAGACAGCATCGCTGTCAACGGGGTATGCCTGACGGTTGAAGGCATAACAGGCAGGATCATCAGGGCATCACTGAGCAGGCAGACGGTTGAAGAAACAAGCCTCGGCGGTATCAAGACAGGCACTTTCGTTAATCTGGAACGTGCATTGAAGATGGGAGACAGGATTGGGGGGCACCTGCTTGCCGGGCACGTGGATTTCACGGCGCCGTTAAGGTCATTCTACAAACAGGGCAGGTCAGCCGTGATAGTTGGTCTGACCCTGCCTGCGAAATTCAGGAAATACGTCGTCGAGCGCGGTTCAATAGGGATTGACGGGCTTTCCCTGACCGTGGCGGAATTAAGAAACGGCGATATAAAAATTTTCCTTATCCCGCATACTGTTGAGAATACAAACTTCAAATACCGAAAGCCCGGTGATATCCTGAATATTGAGGTTGATATGACGGCAAAGCAGGTGGAAAAAATTCTATCATCCCGTAACAGGGAAAAGAGAGACGACGGGGAGGCCCGCGATGAAACTTTCTAAAACAGAAAAAGAGTTGATTGAGATGATGGACGGCATGGAAATCATTGACTGCCATGAACATCTTGCGCCGGAAAAAGAGAGGACCTCAAGCAGTCCTGACGTTTTTACTCTTTTTTCGCACTATACCAAACGCGACCTTTTCATGGCAGGGATGAAAGAAGCGGATTATAACAGTCTTTATAAGCAGGAGATTCCTGTTGAAACACGATGGAAAACCTTCGCTCCTTTCTGGCGGAATATAAGGTACACCTCCTATTCAAGGGCGGCTCTCATCACGGTCAGGAAGTTTTACGGATTTGACGACATCAATGAAAAAACCTGCATCCCGATTTCAAAGAATGTGAGGGATTTCAATAAACCGGGGATTTACAAAAAGATTCTGCGAGATACCTGCAATATTAAAACCTGCCTCACGCAGTGCGGAAGGACGGATCTGGGAAGCGACCTGCTCACACCTCTCATGCCTATGATATTACATGACCTTGAAACAAAAGAAGGGCTGCTGCATCCATCCTTTGAACCGGAAGTGGAGATAAAGAGCCTGGACGATTGCATTTCGTCGCTGGAGAGATACGTGCTGAAGGTGAGGAAGGAAGGGGCCGTCGGGCTGAAGATGGTTTCACTGCCCTATTCCGAGCCGGACAGGGAAGAGGCAGAGTCTTCCTTCCAGAAGATTTCCTCAGGTATGACAATATCCCCAAAAGGGTGGCCCTTCTTCAACAGGCCATCTCCCTTGCGCAGTTATCTCACAGACCATGCAATCCGTCTGGCGGGAGAGAACAGGATGGTCGTGGCGGTTCATACCGGATACTGGGGTGACTTCCGCGACCTGCATCCTCTTCATATAATACCGCTGCTCATCAAACATCCGGAAGTGAGGTTTGACGTGTACCATCTGGGGTATCCGTGGGTAAGGGATGCGCTTATGCTGTGCAAGGGGTTTGAGAATGTGTGGCTGAACTTCTGCTGGACCCATGTCATATCCCAGAAATTCGCCATGGACGGTCTTGACGAGGCGATAGACCTCGTGCCCGTCAACAAGATACTCGGTTTCGGCGGAGACTACCACTACACTGCTGTGGAGAAGGTCTACGGCCACCTGTCAATGGCAAAGGAGGACATAAGCAGGGTACTGGCAAGGCGCATGGAAGAAGGCAGATTGAACGAAAGTGACGCCGAGTATATGGTAAAATCGTGGTTCTGGAACAACCCGGTTGAACTGTACAACCTGCCTTTCGCGAAAAAACAATGAAGAGCAAGAAAATTTTCAGCACGATTGAGGATGCCGTACGCGATATCAGGAAGGGACGTCTTGTCATCGTCGTTGATGACGAGAACAGGGAAAACGAGGGCGACCTTGTCATGGCCGCCGCCAGGGTCACCCCGCAGGATATCAATTTCATGGCAAGGGAGGCGCGCGGGCTCATATGCATGGCCCTTCTTCCGGAAAGGATAGAACAACTTAAACTCCCGCCGATGATTTCAGACAATACCGCCCTCCACAAGACTGCGTTTACCGTTTCTGTTGACGCGGCGAAAGGGGTTACCACAGGCATCTCAGCCCATGACAGGGCACGGACAGTAAAACTCCTGCTCGACAGGAAGACCCGTCCCGGGGACCTTGCAATGCCCGGACACATCTTCCCCATCAGGGCAAAGGAAGGCGGTGTGCTTGTAAGGGCGGGCCACACGGAAGCGGCGGTTGACATGTCAAGGATTTCGGGACTCTATCCGGCAGGGGTCATGTGCGAGATAATGAAGGACGACGGAACCATGGCGAGGATTCCCGACCTGCTGAAGTTTGCCGCGAGGCACGGACTGAAGATAATCACGATAAAGAACCTGATAGAATACAGGAGAAAGAGGGAAAACCTCGTGGAAAGAATTCTTTCCGTGAACCTGCCCACGGATTTCGGCAGATTCAATCTCATACTTTACAGGGACAGGATAGAGCATAACCATCACCTTGCGCTTGTCAAGGGACGGTTGAAACTGAAAGGCGCGGATGACAGCATACTTGTCAGGGTCCATTCCCAGTGTCTTACCGGAGATGTTTTTCACTCGCAGAAATGCGACTGCGGCAGGCAGCTGGACAGGGCGCTTGATATGATAGAGAAAGAGAAGAGGGGCGTTATCATATACCTTCCGCAGGAAGGCAGGGGGATAGGGCTTGAGAATAAACTCAAGGCCTATTCCCTCCAGGAAAAAAAGAACCTTGACACGGTGGAGGCAAATCTGAAACTCGGCTTTCCGGAAGACCTGCGGGATTACGGTATAGGTGCGCAGATACTGGCGGACCTCGGGCTGACCAGGATACGCCTTCTTACAAATAACCCGCGAAAGGTCATAGGGCTTGAAGGGTACGGGATTAAAATAGTGGAAAGGGTGCCTATTGTGGTAAAATGTACCCGTTATGCAAAGAATTACCTGGAAACAAAGAGAAAAAGACTGGGACATATCATATAGCGAATGGCATATAGCAAGTAGCAGATATGAAAACAAAATCTTAAACCCCTCACAAGAAGGCGTATCAAAGAAGCGTTCGGGGTAAAGGAGCTACAATGAAAACAAAAGAGGCAGTACTTGACGCCAAGGGGAAAAAGTTTGGCATAGTGGTCAGCAGGTTCAATGACTTCATATCCAAGAGGCTCCTTGAAGGGGCGATTGACTGCATAAAACGTCATAACGGAAGCGAGCAGGATATTGATATCGTATGGGTTCCGGGAAGCGTGGAATCGGTTTTCGCCGTTTCAAAGATGGCTGAAAAATCAAGGTATAACGCCATCATATGCCTGGGTGCGGTCATACGGGGGGATACCCCTCATTTTGAATATATCAGTTCCCAGATTGCCAGGGCAGTAACACAGGTAAATCTCCAGGGGAAAACTCCGGTATCGTTCGGAGTCGTCACGGCGGATTCAACAGACCAGGCGATAGAGAGGGCGGGAACGAAGAAGGGGAACAAGGGATGGTTTGCCGCGCTCTCGGCCATTGAAATGGCAAACCTGTCTTCCATGCTCTGAAAACCCGGTGCAGGAACTGCAGAATAATTGAAAACTATGAGAAGAAGAAGATCAAGGGAACTGGCGTTAATCTTTTTGTACCAGACAGAGATACGCGGTGAGTCAAAAAGCGATATTGATACCCTACTCAACTCCTTCTGGCAGGAACAGAATATACAGGACGAAGAAATAATGGAATTCGCCGGTACGCTTGCCAGTGGGACCCTCAAGAACCTTGCCCTCATAGATGAAAAAATCTCCGCCTCAGCCATTAACTGGTCCATCAGGAGGATGCCGCTGCTGGACAAGAACATACTGCGCCTGGCGGTCTTTGAACTGCTGTTCATTGAAAGCATGCCGGTGCTTGTATCCATCAATGAGGCGATAGAACTTGCAAAAAAATATGGTGCCGATGATTCCCCCAGGTTCGTAAACGGGGTTTTGCACAAGATAAAGGAAGGCATCAAGGAAAAAGAAGTGGACAGGGAAGGAAAATCAAAAACTCCAATGAATAGCAAAGGCATATAGAGGAAAAAAGACAAAATCAATAACCCCTCACTGTAAAAGCGTAGCAAGGGAGAGTTCGGGGTAAATGAGTATTCTTATAATCGGCTCTGTGGCGCTTGACACCATAAAGACGCCCTTCGGGGAAGCGAGGGAAACCCCCGGAGGGTCAGCCACCTATGCCTGTCTTGCCGCGGCCATTTTCTCCTCTGTAAAACTGCTGAGTGCGGCGGGAGAGGATTTCCCTTCAAGATATATCCGCAAACTGCAGGAAAAGAATATTGACACGTCCGGTCTTGAAATATGCCCGGGCTGCACATTCAGGTGGACAGGGCAATACGGGGAGAACATAAACGAAGCCCTGACGCTCTCGGTATGCCCGGAACGACTGAAGAAGGAGACCCTCAAAATCCCCGGACATTACAGGAACCCGGATTATCTTTTCCTCGCAAATACCGACCCGGAAGTCCAGGGCGAAGCGCTGAAACGGATAAAGCCCCTGAAACTGACCGTTCTTGACACCATGAACCTGTGGATAAACAACAAGTTGAAATCCCTGAAGAGCATCATGAGGAAGGCGGATATACTGTTCATCAACGAGACTGAGTCAAAGATGCTCTCGGGAGAAATAAACCTCATTTCCGCGGCAAAAAAAATAATGCAGGACGGACCGGGTATTGTTGTCATCAAGAAAGGTGAACATGGGGCCTTCCTGCTGAGCAGGGATGATTTTTTTGCAGTCCCGGCCTATCCCCTGGAAAAAGTGAAAGACCCGACAGGTGCCGGCGACAGTTTCGCGGGAGGATTTCTCGGATACCTTGCCACCAGAAGAAAGATAACGCCGGCAAACCTGCGCCTGGCGACTGTCATGGGAGCGGTAACCGCATCTTTTACCGTGGAGGACTTCGGAACCAGGAGACTGGAAAAGATTAACAGGCAGGACTTAGAGAAACGTTTTTGCCGGATGAAACAGATGCTGGATTTCTGAGAGGTTGACGGCGTCATGAACAAGAAAACCCTGCAGTTGCTGCTGAGAGTAATTGTCAGTGCGACCTTTCTTTTCCTGGTCTTCAGGAAGATTGACTTCCGCATGTTGTATGTAACAGTCAGGGGATGCTACCTACCTCTCGCCGTGGTCTCAATTGCCATAGCGGTCCTGCTCTCCTTCCTGCTTTCGGCAAGGTGGCTGGTACTGTTGAAGGGGCAGACAAATTCCGGCAGGATCCGCTTCCTGAGTATCTGGAAACTCACCATGATAGGACAGCTTTTCAATAACTTCCTGCCGACAGGCGCAGGAGGCGACATAGCAAAGGTCTTTTACCTGGTGAGGGGAGAGGAGAACAAACTCCTGCTCGGAAGTTCGGTTCTGATAGACAGGTTTATCGGCGCCCTGACGGTGATAACAATGGGGGTACTGGCAGCCCTGTTCACTGCCACCATACCGCTCGGGATAAGGTATCTGCTTTCCCTTATCCTTCTATTCCTGCTCTTCATACTGGTCTTCTTTTCCAACAGGAAGATCGCCTCACCTCTCTACTCGGGTGTAAGGAGAATATTCCCGGGGAGAATGAAAGAAACGATGGAAAACACGTATAATGTATTTAACCGTTACTTCTCGGCGAGAAGGTGGTTGCTGGCCGCTCTGGGATTGAGTTTTCTGATGCAGAGCATCTCCATATTTACCAATTATCTCATGACCATGTCCCTGCTCTGGGGAAAGTCCAGCATGCCGGGCATAAACCTCTTTTTCATATATATCCCGCTCATATGGGCTTCCACGATGGTCCCTTCGCTAGGAGGCCTGGGGATAAGGGAATTCACCTACGTCTATTTCTTTTCCGGCGCCATGGGGAAGGAAAACGCTTTTGCCCTGTCGGCCATGTTCCTTATAAGCGTTCTCATACAGAGCATTATCGGGGCATTTATCATGCTCCTGCTAAAAGAACGATGAAAGAGTCCCTGCCGATATCTTCTGCAGTTTCACCTTCAGCAGGATTGCCGCCACTTCACGCCTGTTCGGCATGCTGGTACCTTCCCTGACAACCTTTGCCGTTCCGCATGCAACAGCCAGCCGAAGGCACTCTTCAAGCGGCTGATTGCGCGAAAACCCGCACAGGAATCCGGAAAGGAAGGTGTCTCCGCAGCCAATTGTACTCCTTGCTTTCACGGCCGGGGACGGAGCATAAAGAAATTTCCTTCCGGAAAACAGGATGGCGCCCTTTTCCCCGAGCGTCAGGAGAATGATGGAGATGCCCCTGTCGGAAAGTTTACACAGAATCCTTTCAAGCATCTCCGGCGAACCTATCCTGCCGCCCGCAATTCTCCCGAGTTCCCACAGATTCGGCTTTATGATATGAGGCACCCCCCTGATACCCTCGGTCAGCGCCTCCCCGTCGGCGTCAAGCGCAACAACTGCTCCCTTACTGCGCGCCCCTGCAATTATTCCTGCGTAAATGGACTTCTCCACTCCGGGGGGCAGACTTCCCGAGATGGAAAGCACATCTCCCTTCTTCATCTTGAGAGAATCAACGAGAGTGAGAAACTCCTTCTTTTCCTTTCCTGACACAACAGGTCCCTTTTCGTTGAATCTCAGGGTTTTTTCACCGCAAATGAAGTTGAATATACTTCTCGTGCTGTCCCGCGTGTTCACATACCTGTATTTTATCTTTTCGGCTTCAAGGAAGTTTTTGAGGATATTGCCGTTACCGCCGCCAAGGAAAGTGATTGCCTCAGCCCGGCAACCCAGAACCGTGAGCATTCTCGCAACGTTCAGCCCCTTGCCGCCCGCGTCAACGCGGGTTCGGTCTATCCTGTTGATATCGTCAAAGTTTATCTTGCGGGACAGATAGAACGTATAATCAACGCTGGAATTGAAAGAAAGGGTGTATATTGAAGGATTTATGCAGAACATTTAATTACCTTGCCGTGTATCTTCTCTGTTTTCTGATTTTCCTCCTTCTTCTTATCTGGCTGGGTTTCTCGTAGAATTCCTTTTCTTTTACCTCTCTGATTATCCCTTCCCTCTCCACGTCCCTTTTAAATTGCCTGAATATACGTTCAAAATCGGGATTTCTTCTCATTCCACAAACTCACCCCCCCTCTTAAATCACGTGCCCCCTTCTATGACCGAATCCGCCTTATCATACGGCATCTATAAGGTATATCTCAACCCCGCAGTGCTTGCATTTCTTCTCTTCCGCCGTATAACTGTCAACCATGAAGCAATTACGGCATCTTACCGTTCTCTTCTCTGCGTGTTCTTTCTTTTTTCCCTGCGTTTTCTTTTTAGTCATTTCTTCTTATTATAATTTTTTCTATGAGCCTTGTCAATTTCGGCTCTGCCGTATTGGCGATCTTGATTATTTCTTCTATGGAGACCGGAACAAGGACATCAGGCAGGCACATATCCGTAATCACCGATATGCCGAAGACCCTGAGCCCGAGATGCACCGCGGCGATAACCTCCGGCACCGTGGACATGCACACCATGTCCGCACCTATGAGCCGCAGGAACCTGTATTCGGCGCGTGTCTCCAGGCTCGGTCCTGTCAGCCCGACCAGAATGCCCTTCTTAATGGATATGCGTTCCTCCATGGATATCTCTTCGGCAATCCCTATCAGTTTCTTATCGTAAACCTCGCTCATGTCGGGAAATCTTGGACCGAACCTTTCGTCATTGTTCCCTGCAAGCGGGTTCTGCCCCATCAAATTGATCTGGTCCGTGATGACTGCCAGGTCACCTCTTGAGAACAGGGGGTTTAACCCGCCCGCGGCATTTGATTCCAGCAGTGCAGTTATCCCGAGAACCTTCATCACCCTTATGGGAAACGCTATCTGCGGGGCGGAATACCCCTCATATAGATGGAACCTGCCCTGCATAGCCGCAACCGTCCTGCCTGCTATCTTACCCATCACCAGGTTCCCGGGATGCGATTCCAGCGTGGAAACCGGGAAATGGGGTATCTTTTCGTAGGGGATCACAACGGGCTGTTCAATCTTTTCCGCCAGTTTATCCAATCCTGTGCCGAGGATTATGCCTGTGTCTGGTGAAAGCGAGGTTTTTCTCCTTATGAAATCAACCGCTTCCCGCACTTTCTCAAATTCTCCCATAAGTCCCCCCTGTTTAGACCTTCCTGCTCAAACCCCTGATTCGCGATGGCGCCAGGTTCCTCAAACCTTTTTCCTGCGGGAGGTTGCCCCGCGTATAAATTCCCAATCCTTGTGTTCCCTGACAAGGAGGTTGGATTTCCATATCTGTTCAAGAAGTTTTGCGTCGTAGCCCAGGGTTTTTGAAAGATGGATCAAAGCATTCAGATCCTTGGGCAGGCATTTACCCCCAAAACCCGGATGCCCGTCAGGTCCGGGCACCTTGTTGTTCCTTCCGATCAGGGGGTCCAGTATGATGGCGTTTCTTATGAACGCCCAGTCCAGTCGGAGTTTCCTGCAGATCTGAAAGAGTTCATTGGCAATCATGACCTGCCCTGCAAGTGTCACGTTTGCGGCATATTTTATCATCTCGGCAGTCGTGGTGTCTGTGATTATGTACCTTGCCTGGGGGAAAACATCCCTGTAAACCTCTTCCACCATCTTGCAGAACTTCGGGTTCCCGCCGATGATTATCCTGTCCGTTCTCTCCATGTCCGCCAGGCTGTTTCTTTCGGAAAGAAACTCCGGGTTATAGACCAGTTTCAATGACGGATAGCGTTTCTGCAGATCCCTTGTTGTCCCGGGAACAATCGTGGAACGCAGTACGACAACGGGAAGTTTCCTGACCGAGTTTCCTTTCTTCAGGATACCTGTGAGAACATTCTTCACGCAGGATAGGTCCATGCTGCCGTCTCCGTTCATGGGACTTGGCACGGCAACAAAAACCACCTGGCAATTGTCCGTCAACTTCTTCAGGTCAGAGTATTCCGGAATATACCTGTCATAGATAAAAATCCTCGCCCTGCCTTTGAAAACATTTTCAAAAGCCCTGCCAACCACCCCGTAACCGATGATTCCTATCTTTTTCATTTTTCCCCAACCAACGCCTTCTGTCGTCACGAGCACCTTTCACGCAGCAATCTCGCGTCTTTTATCATTGCGAGCCCCTCTCCCGGTTTGTCATTGCGAGGAGCGGAGCGACGTGGCAATCCAACGCCTTCTGCCGTCACGAGTGAAGCAATATCGGAGATTGCCACGGTAAAAGACACCTCGCAATGACAGGCAATGAGTGCTAAAAAAACAAGGCTTTATTTCCCTGAACTCAGTTCCCTGCTTCTCTTTTCCGCCTTATCAATAACCTTTTTCAGAATTCCTGGAAAACCTTTCTGTTCAAAAACGCTCAGTCCCGCGAAAGTTGTGCCCCCGGGAGAGGTTACCATTTCCCTTAATTTCTCCGGGGACAGCCCTGTCCGGGCAAGCATCTTTCCTGTCCCGTAAAATAGATGTGCCGAAATAAGAAGCGCCTCTTTTTCAGAGAAACCTTTCATCCTGCAGATTTTTCTTACATTCTCGGCCACATAAAAAAGAAACCCGGGGCCGCTGCCTGATATTGCGGTGATGGAATCAAATCTGTTCTCGGGCAATCTGAAGACGATGCCAAGGGGTGAAAGAAGTCTCTCCGCCACTTTTCCGCGACTACCCGCATACTTCCCGGCGCAGTACGGCAGCAGACCCGCCTTCACCTTCACGTTCACGTTCGGCATAACCCTTATAACGGGAATTTTCTTTCCGTGGAGATGTTTTTCAATATCTGCAGTTGATATCCCGGCCGCTATGGATATCAGGATTTTTGAGGGAACCAGTAGGTTCTTTATCTCATCCAGCGTTTCTCTGACCCTGTCCGGTTTTACGGCTATTATTATGACGTCCGCATCCCTGGCAAGTTCCCTGTTGCCTGCAGGACGGGCTCCCAGTTTTTTCAGTCTTGCAAGTTTCTCTTTCCTGATGTCCGAAATGTAAACCCGGGCAGGAGCGAACAGGCCGGCCGATATGATTCCCTCTGCCAGAACCGACCCCATATTCCCGCAGCCGATGATGCCTATCTTTTTCATTTTTCACCAACTCAGGCGGACTATCCCGATACCACCCGGATGAAATAAATCCGGCATCAGCCGGCTTCTTCTCCCTCAACCTCGCCAACCTTTATGTTGATATTCTCCCTGTCCTCAACCCTCTCAATCATCCCGTCCCTGAGCCATATGACCCGGTCCGAAACGTCAAGCATCTTCAGGTCATGCGTTGCGGTTATGATGCTCACGCTTTTTTCCTTGTTCATCTCCCTGAGCAGGTTGATAATCTCCTTCCCCGTCTTCAAATCAAGGTTGCCCGTGGGCTCGTCCGCAAGGATGATGGCAGGGTCGTTAGCAAGGGCTCTTGCGATTGCGACCCTCTGCTGCTGTCCCCCCGACAACTCAAAAGGTTTGTGCTGGAGTCTCTCTCCAAGACCCACGGTCTCAAGAAGCAATTTCGCCTTATCCCGCGATTCATCCGTTGTCATCCCGGCAAATATCATGGGAAGCATGACGTTCTCAATCGCGGTCATGACGGGTATAAGGTTGAAAGACTGGAAGATGTATCCTATCTTCCTGCACCGCAGCCACGCAAGTTCATATGCGTCAAGCTGTGCAATGTCAACCTCGTCAATGTAAACCTTTCCCTCGGAAGGCTTGTCAAGCCCGCCTATCATGTTGAAAAGGGTTGTCTTGCCGCTGCCGGAAGGTCCCATTATTGAGATGTATTCTCCCTTCAATATTTCAATGTCAATGCCTTTCAATACATGCAGGGGAATTTTCCCGAGCATGAAACTCTTCTTAACCCCTATTGTTCTCACGATTGCCTCTTTTGGCATTTTTCCTCCTTTACCCCGAACGCTTCCCTGATACACCCTCATTGTGAGGGGTTATGATTCTCTACACTTCCCTTCTAATGGCCTCGGCCGGCTCCATCCTGGCCGACACGTATGCCGGGTACATTGCGCCAATCACGGCAAGAAATGTCCCGAGAAGTATGGAAGCAAGCATCCATTTCAGCATCGTCCCGGCAGGGAAGATCCTGATTATGAGACTTCCGTACTGGAACAGGTAGACGACGGTCATTGTGGCCGCCCCTACTATGCTGCCCACCAGCGAACCAAAGATTCCATGCGCGATAGATTCCAGCAGGAAAAGCTCCACCACAAATTTATCAAGAGCGCCGAGACACTTCATGGTGCCTATTTCCCTTGACCTTTCCGTAACGGACATCAGCATCGCATTTATTATGCCGACCGTGCACACAAGCAGCGAGAGGGAAGCAAGCCAGCCCTGTCTTGTTCTTACCTCCTCAATGTTTGACATGAGGAGCATCCTGACTTCCTCCGGACCTTTTTCTATGAGACTGTTGGTCAGGGCGTTGCCGGCGAGCACCGACATCAGGAATGCTATGCCGAGCAGTATGGACATGGTGATAATAATTGACCTGCCGAACCTTATTCTCAGGTTTCTAATGCTCATCTGTATCGCGTTGGATAGCGGGAGAGAAAGCTGCTTTTCTATCTTCTTTTCTTCCATCCGGATCTCCTTCACCCCGAACCCTTCCTGCTGCATTTTAAGAGGAGGGGTTAAGATTATGGCTAAATGATTTTTCTATTTTACATCAATTTCCTGCAAAAGAAAAATATTTCGGGTTGCTTCCGGAAAGTGCTATAATACAACGGCATTTCTACGAATTTGACGCCATGGAAGATAAAATAAGACGCGCCTTTTCAGCCACCTTCGGTGAAAAAGAACCCTTTTGCTCGGTAACAACCCCGGGAAGAGCCAATCTCATAGGCGAACACATAGACTACCAGGGCGGGTACGTCCTGCCCATGGCGGTTGACAGGTTTATCATCAGCGTCGGCAGGGGCAGACGCGACGACAGGATAAGATTGTTCTCCTGCAACTATGACGAGTCTTTTGAAACAACGGTCGGCAACCTTAAATATCAGAAGACCATGCCATGGGCAAACTACGTCCTGGGGGTACTGGCGGAATTCAGGAAACTCGGATATTCCCTGCCCGGAATGGAGATTGCCTTCGGAGGCAACGTGCCGATAGGCAGCGGTCTGAGTTCTTCCGCCGCACTGGAGATTTCAATCGCGGCGCTTTTCCAGAAGATATCCGGAACTGAACTGGAACCCGTCGCCCTCATAAAACTTGCCCGCCGGGCGGAGAACGAGTTTGTGGGGGTCAACTGCGGGATAATGGACCAGTTTTCCATATACCTTGCCAGGGAAAATCATGCCCTTCTTCTGAACTGCAACACGCTTGAGTACAGGCATGTCCCTCTCCCCCTCGGCAATCTCAGGTTCCTGCTGGTTGACACGAAGAAAGAACGCAGTCTCTCTTCGTCCGTTTATAACAAGAGAGTCAGGTCTGTTGAGGAATCGCTCAGTATCATAAGGAGATACGAGGACGTTGGGTTTCTTACGGAGGTAAGGGATATTGACCGCTACAGGGATAAACTGCCCGGGGAGAATTTCAAGAGGGCATGCCACATGGCAGGAGAAAACAGGCGGGTTCTTGAAGCGGTCAGAAGTCTTGGCGAGAAAGACATGGAAGGATTCGGGCAACTGATGTACCAATCGCATGAAAGCCTCAGGGACCTCTACGAGGTAAGCTGCGAGGAACTTGATTTCACAGTTGATTTCTCAAGGGGTTTTGAGGGCGTGAAGGGCGCGCGGCTCACCGGCGCGGGCATGGGCGGCTGCTGCATTGTCCTTCTTGACAGAAACAGTTTGCGGCAATTTGAAGAACAACTGGCGCCGGCGTACAAAAAGAGATTCGGATTCCCTCCGGAATTCTACCGGGTGGAAGCCGTCAACGGAGCCTTCTACCGGAACGCCTGACCTCATCTGGCTGTCTCAATACCCCACGAAAGCATGTTCTCAAGACTTATCTTCAGGGATTGGAAGCCATCCATGACAGGTTCGTCCATCTCAACGAGACAGTACCGCACACCCGCTTTTCGTGAAGCACTGACTATCGTTTTCCAGTTAAGGTTGCCTTCACCGATGGGAGGCATGACCTGCTTGTGTTCAATCATCCCCATATCTTTGAAATGAAGCTGGCTGCATCTGCCGGAAAACTTTTCTATCCACTCGGCGGGATTACCGCCACCGAACTGTATCCAGTAGGTGTCAATCTCGGCGTGCAGGTTCTTGCAACTGTCCATCAGTATCTCAAGTCCTGCCCTGCCGTCGTACCGCCGGAGTTCTATTGCATGGTTATGGTAGCCGAGAACCAGTCCGGCTTTCCTTATCTTGCCCATAACCCTGCTGAACTCCCCCGCTACCTTAACATATCCTTCACCGCTATGCAGTTCTCCGGGCAGCCCCGGGCATACAATCGCCTCGCATCCGAGCATTGCGTGCTCTTCTATAACCCTGTCCATTTCTTCAATTATGGACTGGTATCCCGTATGGGTGGAACAGGCGTAAAGCCCGTTGTCGTCAAGCATCCTCTTCATTTCCTTCATATCCTTCGGTTCAGCCATCCCTGAAATCTGAACGACCTCATATCCCAGCCCTCTCACCTTTTTCAGCGTCTCCGCCGTTTCCTTCACCGTTTTGCAGTAATCCCGGAGGGTGTACATCTGCACCCCCGCTATCAATTTCCCCATCTTTTCCCCCTTTTGTTGATAAACGCCCTTGCATGAACGAGAACGGGAAATTTCTGGAAGCCGCGTTAATGAAGGGACAGGAACAAATACCGGCTGGGGGGAATGAGGGAAGCCGAAACTGACCGCCTTCTCTTTCCTCTCTCTTTTCTTAAAGGGAATTTCGGAGGGGTCCCGACGTATCTCCATCGGGACAGATCCCCGTTCCCCGCAGACCTGGATTTGTCTGTCCCGCAATGTAGCGGCGGAAGAAGATTTCCCGTTTATTTTACATCTGTGCTGAATCTTCAGAGCAGGAAAACCGTTCTACCGCTACTGAAGCATATTGCCTCTCATATACCCATTTTTCTTGATAAATCCCTGAGAAAATCCCTCGCCTTGATAATGTCAATCTCCGGCTTGTCCCCCACTTCCCTCTCAATGGTGAAAAATCCCTCGTACCCTATCTCCCCCATCGCCTTAAGGTATTCCGGGAAATTGACGCTGCCTTCGCCCAGAGGCATCTCCTTCCATCGCCTCTTCCCGTCTTCCGGGGGCAGTTTAATTCCGTCCTTGGCATGCGTATGGACTATGTAATCCTTAAGCGTGTGCACACCCATGACAGGGTCATCACCGACCACCATGACAAGGTTTGCCGGATCATAGTTTACCTTCAACCCGGGGTTTCCTATTGCATGAAGAAGTTTTTCCAGCAAAAACGCCGTCTCGGGGCCGGTTTCCGTGGCAAGGAAAACACCCTTGTTGTAAGCGTACGTCCCCACCTCCGGCAGGGAGGCAACCATCGTTTTCCATGCCCTGTCTTTTTCATCATCGGGAACGGTTCCTATATGGGTGGTTACAACGCTAACGCCGAGGTCAACCGCAAGGTCCACAACCTCTTTTGTCCTGCCCACCACGAATTCAACCTTCTCCGGGTTTGCAAAGCCCAGGCCGAAATCACCGACAAGCGCGGATATCGTGAGTCCCAGCCGGGACACAAGATTTTTCAGGTCGTCCCTTCCTGAACGCGAAAGGTTCGCAGGATCCAGATCCCCGTGCGTGGCATACGGCTGTATGCCGTCCATCTTTAATTCCGCCGCCTTCCTGATACCATCCCTGATGGGTATCCTGAAACAATCAGGGATAACTCCTATCTTCATTTTCCCTCCTTTTCAAAACGTCCAAATCATGGTTTTTCTTCAATCAACACCTTTTGCAGCGGTTGGATGCCGCACTGTGTAACAATCCATCCATCATGATACCGCGCAAGTTTTCTGCCAATCGGCGACAAGAATTGGGCTACTGCACTCTCGCTTATGGCCGTTCCGCCCAGCGCTTTCTTCAAACCTTGCACAATTGCCGGGAAGGCGGGGTCATTGTCAGGCCACAGGGTCCAGGGTTTGCCGAGCTTTTTCCAGTAGGCGGACCAGCCGTGCTGCTTGTCCCAGGACAGCGCGGCATCCAGGAAAGATCCCACCGAATCCGCCCATCGTGACAACTTCCTGCAGGAAAGGGAATTACGCAACAGGCCTTCAAATGCTGATGAAATCTTCAACTGGAAAACCAGGTCACGGGCGACCTGCCGGCAATCGGGAAATAGATTCTTACCCAGAATGCCGGGCTGCCCCAGTCCCCCGGCTTTGAGCAACCGTTCCAACCGGCGCCGGAGTTTTCCGGCATGAGCGCGGCCGGGAGGCACGAGAGACTCCCAGCAGTCAGCCAGCAAGGCCGATTGTTCCTGATAGACGCTCGCAGCTAGATCAAGCAGGGATTTTCCCGGCGTCTCTTTCGGTTTTCCATAGCTCCGCGCCACATTGAGCAGGAAATTGACGTGAGGAAATTGCAGGAGCGGAGTCTGTACATTCCCCATCAATCCTGCCAAGCCGGGATAGTTCGGCAACTCATCCGCGTATTCAAGCTGCCGTTGAAAATCTATCTGCGTGCCCGGACGAGACGGTTCGCCTTCAATAAATCCGTACGGCAGGAATACCGTTTTTCCCAGAACCCCTTCTGCCGCGCACACCCGTAAATATTCACGCTGCCCGGCAATCAGCCACCATGGTTCGGGCAGCTGCGTCTTGAAGGTGCGAATAGTTTCAGCGACCGCTCTATTCAATGGATGCGGGTCAGCTCCCGGTTGCCACCATTCCCGATGGCGGGTCCAGCAATAGCTCCAACCATACCACAGCCAGGTTATCAATTTGGCACACTTGCCGAGAACGGTATGCCGGTTGAGTAAAACCCTTGATGCTCTGAGAATCCTTGTATAGTCTTCCAGAGGACTGTCCTTCCATCCGCCAGGATCGCAGTCTATAGTACAGTAGCCGTCAGCATTGTCAACCAGCCGATAAAGAGTCTCTCGCGATTTCATAATTCGCGCAAACTGCTTCGGGTCGGCCGGATTGAGATCAACCTGGCTTGCACCCGGATACTCGCCTTGCGCTTTTAACACCCAGTAAGGACGGTAACGCGGATTTCTTACTCCGCAATCATTCAATGCTACCCGGTTCGCACTCTGGAAAAGCCACACCTCCATTTTATGACGGTCCCGGGCGTATGACACCACCCGTCGAACTTCCCGCAAGTATGCTTTGTCTTCAGAAGAGAGCGGCAGGGGAATTATTTCCATGAATGGCCACAAGAGGAACAGATTAACTCCCTGGCAGGCAAGGAGGTCAATGTAGCGTTTCCAATCAGGTTCTTTCCAACAACGGAAGGTGTACGGATAGTTGAAAGCCCAGCCGTTCAGATGCATGCCCCGCAAGGAGAAATACGGTTTTTGCTTTATCATAAGCTCCCTTTCTTATCCCGAATTCCCCCTTCTGCAGGATTTCAATGTCAGCAGTTAACGATTCTCTTGTCCAATTCTAAGTCTCCCTTCTTCCTCCGGGAGAAGATATAAGAGATACTTTTTTATCTTCCTTATTGTCTTCTTCCTTGTATATCTCAATCGCAACGTCCGGACACAGTATAACGCATCTCCTGCACCCGGAACACTCTTTTTCAGCCTTTTCATCCGGTTCAACATAGTGGTATCCCATCCTGTTGAAGTTTTCCGATAACTTGAAGATCCTGTTGGGACACACCTCCATGCATAACCTGCAGGATTTGCATTTTTCTTTATTTACCTTTACGATGAACATTTGTCACATTCCCCAGTTGAATTTTGACTTCAGTTTGCGGAAAAAAGAATCCTCTTCCATGATTATCCTGATTGCCTTCCCCGACTTCCTTACCGTTACCCTGTCCCCCTCGTTCAACTCAAATTCACGCTGGCCGTCCACCGCCAGCGATGCCGCGGGAGATATTCTGACCTCTATTCTTTCATCCGGTGGCAGAACCACGGGCCTCCAGGAAATACTGTGCGGGCTCATGGGAATAACAAGCAGACATTCCATGGCTGGCGAAATAACGGGCCCGAAAGCGGAAAGGGAATGGGCGGTGGACCCGGTGGGGGTGGATATTATGAGACCGTCTGCCCGCATACCGTCAAATATTGTCTCATTCCTGTCTGATGCCGAAACATTTATGATCCTTATATTCTTCCTGAAAAAAACCACCTCGTTAAGGCAGAAGTCCCTTATTGTCCTGCCATTTTTCCTGATTGCAACATCCAGCAGCATTCTGCGGCAGGTCCTGAAATTCCCGTTCACAATATTCTTCAGTTTAGTATTTATATCCCTGGCACTATCTGCAAGAAACCCCACGTTCCCGTACTTTATGCCGTAAATCAGTGTCCTGTGATTCGTTATGAGGTGGACTCCTTTCAAGAAGGTTCCATCACCACCCATGGCGATGATCAAATCTACATTTTCGGGGGTCTTTTGCACATCTTTTCCACAGGTTTTCAACAACCTCTCTATCTTCTCCTTTTCCCTTTCAATCCCCTTTATTTTCTTGTTATCCAGTATGAAGATCTTTTTAAGCATCATTTTAGGAATTCCTTTATCCTTTCTGCTATCTTCCCTGAACTGATTTCGTATTTTTCCAGAAGTATCTCCCTTTCTCCATGCTCAAGAAACACCTCCGGAAGCCCGATCCTGAAAACCTCTTTCCTGCCATTGAAATATTCAAGGATGGAAGAGCCGAATCCGCCTGATATGCTATTTTCCTCCACAGTCACAATTTTGTCAAAAGATTTTATCCTGCCCATCGCCTGCTCGTCCACTGGTTTGACCGCGTTCACAGGGAAACATGAGACAGGTATATTCTCAACCGCAAGTATCCTGCATGCCTCAACGGCATATTCCGCCATGCTTCCGCATGCGAGGACCGCGGCCTTGCTTCCGGGAGAAACGAAGGGTTGTATATCTTCGGGAAGATGATCCTTTGGATACCTGATGAAACAGGGGACCTCTTCGCCCATTGATTTTGACAGGGCATCCTCAAGATTCCTGAGACTGCAGGGCGTAAAGATTTTCAGAAGCGGAAGCGTCCGCAAGAAAGAGATGTCAAAAGTGCCCTGGTGCGTGGCACCGTCTTCCCCTGCGATACCTGCCCTGTCAACGATAAAGACCACCGGCAGATTCTGGAGGCAGACGTCATGGAAAACCTGGTCGTACCCCCTCTGGAGAAAGGTTGAATAAATCGCAACCACAACCTTCATGCCTGCCCTGGCAAGGCCGGCAGCAAAAGTGATGCAGTGTCCCTCCGCAATCCCCACGTCAAAAAACCTCCCGGGGAACCTGTCTGCAAACCTCTCCAGCCCGAGCCCCTTTTCCATGGCAGCGGTGAGGACGACAAGTTTTTCGTTCCTTTCCGCAATCTTCTCCAGCACGGTACCGGCAAACTTACCGGGAGAGACCGACCCTTCCTTCTTCAGAGCCTGCCCGGTTTCAATGTCAAAGGGGCCGGTGCCGTGGAAATCATCCGGTCTCTTTTCGGCAAATCCGTACCCCTTTCCCTTCTTCGTGATAACATGAAGGAGTACAGGTTCATTTATGTCCTTGATATTCACGAGTATTTCCAGCAACTGTTTCATGTCGTGCCCGTCTATCGGCCCGAAGTATCGCAATCCTATCTTTTCAAAGAAGACCCCGGGAACGAGAAGGTACCTGGCCTTCTTTTCCACATCTTCCGCAAACCGCAGTATGTCGTCAGCGAAGGGAGAATGAATCTTCTTGAGAATATCAACGAACTCCTTCCTGGGCTTGTTCAGGAAAGGCGAGGTTATCAGTCTCGTCAGGTAGTATGAGAGGGCGCCCTTGGTTGAAGATATGGACATCTTGTTGTCGTTCAGGATAATAAGCATCTGCTTCTTGACGGAACCGAGGAAATTAAGGCCTTCAAAGGTAAGCCCGTTGGTGAGGGAGCCGTCACCGATGACCGCAATCACCCTGTTCCTGTCACCTGAAAAATCCTGGCCGGTCTTCAGCCCGCAGGCGGAAGAAACTGCTGTGCCCGCATGTCCTGTTTTGAATATGTCGGTTTCGTTTTCTTCTGGAGCAGGATATCCGCTGATACCGCGGTATTTTCTCAGACTTGAAAATCTCTCATGCCTGCCCGTGAGCAATTTGTGGGCATAGCACTGGTGCCCGACGTCCCAGATTACCTTGTCGGGAGGGATGTTGAATGTCCTGTGGAGGGATACGGTAAGCTCGACAATGCCGAGATTGGAAGAAAGATGTCCGCCGTTCCTGGAAACGGTTTCCAGGATGACCTGTCTTATCTCACCGCAGAGAATATCCAGTTCTTTCAATGAAAATTTCTTGAGCTGTCCGGGCTCTCCTGCAATCTTTTCAATTAGCCCCATTGTTGATTCTCTGTCTTACCTCGTCAATTATTTTCAAAAGGTCCTTCTTACCACCCATTTCGTACGCCCTGGTAAACCAGAGAAGCGCCTTGTAATACTCCTTCGTTGCAAGGTAAAGGTATCCCAGATGCTCGTAGATCTCCGCATCCTTCTCCAGGGAAGCCGCTTTTTCAAGGTGTTTCCCTGCGGATACGTAGTCTCCCATCTTATAGTACGCCCATCCCAGACTGTCAATGAAAGCGCCGTTGTCCGGCTCAATCTCGCAGGCCCGCTTGATCATGCGGTAGGCCTCCCTGATATTCCTGTCTTCCAGCAGATAGGTATAACCGAGATAATTAAGGGCAAGGGCGTTATCGGGCTTCAATTCTATCGCCTTCTTCATCTCAACTTCCATCTTATCGCGCCTTTCCCATTTGTCATACATGGCGCCAAGGTAAAACCTCACCGGGGAGGTGTCCTGTATCTTGAGACTTTCCCTGAAGGATTCCTCGGCCTTCTCATAGTTCTTCTCGTCCGAATATATGAGTCCGAGGAAATTGTAGAATTCCGCTGTTTTTATTCCCTGGTCCAGCGCCCTGTTTATGTAATCCCGTGCCTTTTCAGTATCACCCCTCTGGTAATAGATGCTTGCCAGTAACGAATAGGAGATACCGTCTGCAGGGTTCAACTGCAGAGCCCTTGACAGGTATTCAATGGCCCCGTCTTCCTCTCCCAGTTTGCTGTAGAGAAGACCCAGGGAAAAATGAGCTTTCCAGAAGAAATCAGCCAGTTCAATGGTTTTCAGATAGGATTCCTCTGCCTCCTTTTCCCTCCCCATTCTCTCAAGGATATTTCCGTAGTTGTAACGGAATATGTAATTCTCCGGGAATACATCAAGCAGGTATTTATAATGGACCGCGGCCTCTTCCAGTCTGTTCATCCCTGTATAGAGGTCGCAAAGAATCATCCTTGCGGAATGGTTTTCCTTATCTATCTCCAGCCCCTTTTCCATATAGAGGGCGGCGAGCCCGCTATCTTTTCCAAGCAGACAGGCAACTCCCATTCCGAAAAACGCCTCCGCTCTCTGCGGGTCAAGTTTCATGGCGCGGGCGAAACACCTTCTGGCCTGCACGGAATCCTGTTTCTTCAGGTACAGATTGCCGAGCTTGACGTACAGATAACCGTCTTCGCCCGACTTCCGTATGGTCTCCCCGTAGGAAGCAATGGCCTCATCCGTCTTCCCCTCTCCTTCGTACAGAATCCCCTGTGCATATGTGTTCAGCCCGGTGTCCTGGCTGACATGGGCACATCCGCCGAAGAGAGAGAGCAAAATCGCTCCGGCAAACAGATATCTCATTATCTTTTTCTCTTCTTGTGTCGCAAAGCCGCCAGTCTTTTTTTCCTCTTGTGAGTTTTTATCTTCCTTCTTTTCCTCTTTTTCCCGCAGGGCATACCTTCTCCTTTACCCCGCTTGCCCCGGGTTTTTCCGGGGAATCGACGTTTTTTGTCGTTGCGAGGCGTTTTTTGCCGTGGCAATCTCAACCATGTTTGTCATTGAGATTGCGGAGCCTGTCCCGAGACGATAGTCTAAGGGATCTCACTCCTCGCAATGACAATACGGTGAGGGGGTTGCAATTTACGGTTAAATTACTTTATTCAACGGATATTCCACGATACCCTGGGCGCCCAGTTTCTTGAGTCGCGGTATCAAGACCTTCGCCGTCTTCTTGTCTATGATAGTCTCCACGGCGACCCAGGACCTGTCCGTCAGGGGCGAAACCGTTGGATTTTTCATGGCAGGAAGGATCTTCAGGATGCCGGCAAGGTTCCTGACAGCAACGTTCATCTTGATGCCGACCTTGCCCTCCGCTTCCAGGGCTCCCTTCAGCAGGAGGGCAATATTCTCCATCTTCTCCCTCTTCCATCTGTTCTTCCATGCCTTTCTGTTGGCAATGAGCTTTGGGACCGACTCCATGAGCGTATCCACTATCTTCAGGTTGTGAGACACGAGCGTGCTGCCGGTCTCGGTTATCTCAACGATGGCATCAACAAGTTTTCCCGCTTTTATCTCAGTGGCACCGTATGAAAACTCCACGGTTGCCTCCACCCTGTTTTTTTTCAGATAATCTTTTGTAAGGTTGACAAGTTCCGTGGCGATGAGCTTTCCCCTGAGATCCGCCGGCTTTCTTATCTTTGAGTTTTCCGGCACGGCAAGCACTATCTTGACCGGTCTGAACCCCTGCTTTGAGTATTCAAGATCACAGACCTCCGCAACCTTCACGCGGTTCTCCGTTATCCAGTCCCTGCCAGAAATCCCCGCATCAAAAGCGCCCATTTCAACATACTTCGGTATCTCCTGCGCCCTCAGCAGAACGCCTTCAATTTCCGGGTCGTCGGTATAGAAATAATAACTCCTTGTGCTCGCATATATCTGGAACCCGGCATGTTCAAATAATGTAAGCGTTGATTCCTGCAGCGACCCTTTTGGTAACGCCATCTTCAGCTTATTCATTTTTCTCCGCCTCTTTTTCCAGACATACTCCTGTCTTCCTGTACTTCTGGTATCTCAGTTCCACGAGTTCTTCAACATTTATGGTCTTCAGTTCCCGGAGGTTCTTGTCAACCGCTTCCGCTGTAAGTTCAAAAGACCTGCTCCAGTCCCTGTGGGCCCCGCCGGGAGGTTCCGGGATAATCCCGTCAATAATCTTGAGCTCAAGCAGCGCCCTTGCTGTCAGACGGAGTGATTTTGCTGCTTCCTCCGTCGCAGACTGGCTCTTCCACAATATTGAAGCACAGCCCTCGGGCGAAATCACGGAGTATATTGAATACTCCTGCATCAGAATCCTGTCGCCAACACCTATGCCCAGAGCCCCTCCGCTTCCGCCCTCGCCTATTATTACACAGAGTATGGGTGTTTTCAGCAGTGCCATTTCAAGAAGGTTTTCAGCTATCACCAGCGCCTGACCGTTTTCTTCTGCCTGGATATCGGGATTTGCACCCGGAGTATCTATGAAAGATATCACGGGCATATGGAGTTTTTCCGCCAGGTGCATGATCCTTATGGCTTTTTTATACCCTGCCGGATGCGCCATCCCGAATTTCCTGAAAAGGTTGTCCTTGATATCCCTTCCCTTCTGCTGTCCCACGATGGCTACCGGAATCCCCCTGAACTTGCCTATCCCCGTCACCACCGCATGGTCGTCCTCGCTGCACCTGTCCCCGTGCAGTTCCACGAAATCTTCAAAGATGCTTTCGACATAATCAAGCATGTGCGGCCTGTTCGGATGCCTGGACAGCTGGACGATCTGCCAGTCCGTAAGGCTGGAAAATATCTCCTTCGTTTTCTCCGCCAGCTGCTGCTTGAAAACAACCGTTCCGTTTTCACCGTTGACAAGGCCGCCTTTCTTGCTTGCGGTGGATTCCTCTATCTTCCTGTCTATCGCTTCAAGGGGTTTTTCAAAATTGAGATATTTTTTTTCCATTGTCAGATAATCCTGGGAACCTTGAAGGAATTATCAGCCGTTTCCGGAGCACCGGACAATATCTCATCCGCCTTGGAGGATTCCTTCACCCTGTCCTCACGGAAAACGTTGGTAACGGGCAAAACGTGCCAGACCGGGGATACCTTCTCTGTGGCAACCTCGGAAAGCTGGGAGACATAATAGATTATCTTTTCCAGTTCCTTTGCAAACCGGTCCTTTTCTTCCTCCGTCAAACCTATCCTTGCAAGATTCCCGAGATACTCAATATCCTCCTTCTTCATGCCCATTTTTATAGTTTATGCCAAAACGAGGCAAAAGTCAATCTACTGATGCCTACAAGTTATGGCGGGGTTTAGAAAAAATAGACGGGATTGACCCACGCTTTCCTGTGCATGGAGTCTGTTATTTCTATTCTTACATGCCTTTCCCAGCCCTCTATTTCATACCCGGCATATTCTATCTCCCTGCCTCCCCCTGAAAACCTCCCGCCTTCTATGAAATCAACATCGGTCGCCGGGGAAAAGTTGATCCTGATTCTGCGGGTTTCAATCTCCAGATTATTGATGATAACACCCGTTGAGGGATAAAAACACCCGTTTCTTATTGAATTCAAGATGTCTTTTTCATTGAGAGACCGGGCCTTTACCATCACAAAACTTCCTCCAAGGCTGCTCCGGGAATGAGAGTCATCACCTGCAAATCCCAAAATCCTCGCACCTTTATTGAGATAGGAGAACGCGTGAAGAAGTTCATCAAAATGGACCGTTGAATATCCTTTCCCGAATTTATCCTGTGAAGAGTGATTATATATCTCTATCCCCGCATATCCCCTCAGCGAAAGAAGGTAATCAGAGGTCAACCAGTTCAGGTATGGATGGGCTATGACGGGTATTGCGCCGTGAAGATTTATTGAGTCTATTATCTCCTGCGCAGACATGTGTTCCGCATCAAATTCTTCTCTCAATCCTATGCCCAGTATATGCATCCCGGCAGACGTGCCTCTGACGCCTATCTCCGAACCGTGTAAATGACAGAAATTTTCTGGCACCTTAACGGCTTTTGTTATCCTGTCATGGTCGGTAATACATAAAAAGTCATAACCCGCCTCGCTGTAATATTCGCAAATTTCTTCAGGCGTGAAAAGGCCGTCGGAGTTTTTTGTGTGCACATGCAGGTTTCCCTTATACCAGTTCCCCTCCATTGCAAACGGGTTAGAAAAATGCATATTCATATTATGCTTTGACCGTCCGGTTCATTACGGCAAAGGCTCTTCGCCGAAAAACCTGATTACGAGAATTATACAATACATTAAACTGAAAAATAAAATCAGAGACAGCCGGATCTGATAATCAATACTGTAAGAGATAGAAATTACAGCCCCGGTGTGCTAAAATAGGAACATGCGGCTCAATGTTTATCTGGCGCGCTGCGGCGCGGCCTCGCGGCGCAAGGCTGATGAACTGATAAAAAAGGGTACGGTGCAGGTTAACGGAAAGAAGGTTTTAGAACCGTTTGTGGACGTAAAAGACGGCGACAATGTTAAATTGTACGGGAAGCTGTTATCCCCCGCAGGTTATGTTTATGTCGCCCTGAATAAACCCATGGGCTATACCTCCACGGTAAAAGACAGGTTTGCCGAAAAGAAAGTTACGGACCTTATCCCGCCCTCCTGCGGGAAACTTTTCCCCGCGGGCCGGCTGGACAAGACCAGCACCGGCCTCATCATACTCACAAACGACGGACAGTTCGCCCAGCGTCTTATCCACCCCAGTTTCCAGGTTGAAAAGGAATACGAGGTTGCGGTATCTCCCTGCTTTGAGAGCCGGCACATACCTGTTTTGAAATCCGGCGTGACGGACCAGGGGGAAAGACTTCGTGCATCATCAGTGAAACCCCTGCGGCAGTTCCCGGGAAGAAGCTTTTTATCCGTTGTTATGAAAGAAGGCAGGAAAAGGGAGGTGCGCAGGATGTTTGAAGCGCTCGGATACAGGGTCATGGACCTGAAAAGGGTTCGCATAGACAGGATTCTCCTCGGGCAGTTGAAGACAGGAAAATATCGCCTGCTGACAGAGAGAGAAAAACAGGGGATTCTGAAGATGAAAATCCCCTCCAAAGGAAGCATATCAAAGGAGTCTTCTGACAAATGGAAAAAACATGGATGATTTTGATTGCAATCGCATTCACCGCGTTATCAAGACTGGCGGTCGGAGATGATACTGTGCGTCCATGCGTGAAACTCGGGATAGAGGTTCTTGCCGAAAAAGAAGCCGGAACGCTTAAAGGGAAAAAGGTCGGGCTCATTACCAATCCCACCGGCGTCGACGGCAGACTGCGCTCCACCATTGACATCATATACAGCATGCCCGGCACCAGACTGACAGCCCTTTTTGCGCCGGAACACGGGATACGCGGCGGGGTGATGGGCTATGTAAAAGACGAGCGGGATGAGAAAACCGGGTTGCCGGTTTTCACTGTTCAATCAACGGGCCCTGCCGGGGAAAGTCTCAATGGGCTGGATATCCTTGTTTTTGACATGCAGGACATCGGCGCACGTTCCTATACCTATATCACCACCATGAAGAAATGCATGGTGTCGGCCGCAAAGCACAAGATACCGTTCGTCGTGCTTGACAGGCCAAACCCCATGGGCGGATTGACTGTTGACGGACCTGTGCTTGACATGCAGTTCCAGTCGGACATAGGCGCAGGACCGCTTGCATACGTCCACGGGATGACCGTGGGTGAGGTGGCGGGATTCCTGAACAGAGAACTCGGGATAAACTGCGACTTAAAGGTCATAAGGATGGAAGGATGGAAACGCAGCATGCTCTGGGAAGATACGGGACTCACGTGGCTGCCGACTTCCCCGCACATACCGGAGCCGGATACCCCGTTCTTCTACCCGATAACAGGGATAATGGGAGAACTTTCTCTTGTCAGTGTCGGCGTCGGATATACACTGCCTTTCAAGATTGTTGGAGCGCCCTGGATGGACGCCGAAAAGATGTCGGCTGTCCTCAACGCCAGAAACCTTCCCGGCGTTCACTTCCAGCCATTCCATTTCAAGCCTTTTTACGGCCTTTACAGGGACGAGTCCTGCCACGGATTCAGGATTATCATTACGGACAGGAGAAACTACAGGCCTGCCGCAACCGGTTACCACATAATGGATGCTCTGATGACAACCTGCCCCGGGAAATTCAATTTCAGCATTCCGAAGCCGGGGAACACGGCCATGTTTGACAAGGCAAACGGGACTGATATAATACGGAAACAGTTCCAGAGCGGGATGAAGGCCGAAGAAATCATCGCCGCATACCAGCAGGCACTGAAAGAATTCATTGAAAAGAGGGAAAAATATTTATTGTATGAATAACTCCTCATTGCTTGTCATTTCGACGTGAAACCAAAGCAATCTCAAAGGGATTGCCACGAGCCGATAGGACCGGCTCTCGCAATGACAAAAAGCGTTAGAGGTAAGGAGATAGGCAAATGGGCGTGAAGAGGAAGAAGGGAGAAGGAACAACATATTCCGGAGAAAATCTCAATTACATCGCTTTTCCCATGGGAGGAATGGGCGCAGGGATGATATGCATGGAAGGAAATGCCGGGCTGACCAGCCTCTCAATCCGGCACAAACCTGAGGTGTTCAACCAGCCGTGCATGTTTTCCGCCTTCTGCATCAAGGGAGAGCCTGAAACTGCAAGGGTGCTTGAAGGACAGATACCTGACTGGAAGATTTTCGGACAATCCGGCGGAGGCAATGGAATGGGCGGTTCAACCTTCGGTTTCCCAAGATGCTATGCAGAGTCGTTTACCGCAAAATTCCCGTTTGCTACGGTAAAACTGAAGTATCCGGGAACCGCGCTCAAGGTCGAAATTACCGGATGGAGCCCCTTTATCCCGGGTGATGCCGACAATTCAAGTCTTCCGGCTATAGCGCTTGAATATACCTTCATCAATACCGGAAGGAAAACGGTTGACGGGATGTATTCTTTTCATGCGCGCACTTTCATTGCACCGGAAAAGACCGGAAACAACGTGCTGGGAACCGAAAAGGGGTTCATCCTTCACCAAACAGCCACGGACGAACAGAAACGGGACGAAGGCGATTTCTGCGCCATTGTCCGCGATAAGAATGCAAAGGTCAATCACCGGTGGGTCAGAGGCGGAGGGTTTCTTACAACGGTCTGGAAAGAGATTGAAGACTGCCGATGTATTTCAAATACCCCATTCAAAATAGATGACCTCCCCGGTCCCGGAGGGAGTATATATGTGCCTGTCAAAATCGCGGCAGGGGGGAAGGAGAGCGTAAGACTTCTGCTTTCCTGGTATGTGCCGGACAGCAACCTGCGAGCGGGGGAAGACAGTGAAGGGGAAACAAAAGAATTCTACCGTCCGTGGTATGCCGGCAGATTCAAGGATATCAGAGATGTCTCCGGCTACTGGCAGAAAAATTGTGACTCATTAAAAGAAAAGACACTGAAATTCACAGACTGTTTTTACAGGGCATCCCTGCCTGTTGAGATTACAGAGGCCGTTGCCGCCAACCTTGTCATACTCAAATCACCGACGGTCTTGCGGCAGACAGACGGTCGGCTCTGGTGCTGGGAAGGATGCTGCGACTGCGGAGGTTGTTGTTCCGGTTCCTGCACGCACGTATGGAACTATGCGCAGGCGTTTCCCCATCTTTTCCCCGGACTTGAGAGGACGCTGAGAGAGACGGAGTTCAACGAAAGCCAGGATGAAAAGGGGCACCAGGGGTTTCGCGCATGGCTGCCTATCCGCCGCATGACCGTGCACAACTTCCATGCGGCAGCCGATGGACAGTTGGGCGGCATCATGAAGGTCTACAGGGAGTGGCGAATCAGCGGCGATACGCAATGGCTGAAAGGTTTATGGAAAAAGGTTAAGGCCAGCATGGACTACTGCATAGAGACATGGGACCCTGAACATAAGGGGTTGCTGTACGAACCCCACCACAACACCTATGATATTGAGTTCTGGGGACCTGACGGGATGTGCGGCAGTTTTTACCTGGGTGCGCTCAGGGCCGCCTGCCTGATGGCAGAAGCAGTGGACGACCATGTTCCTCTATATGAAGAACTTTACAGAAAAGGCAGAAAGTATCTGGAAACGCACCTCTTCAACGGAGAATATTTTTACCAGGACATCCGGTGGAAAGACCTGAGGGCAAAAGACCCGACAGGAAAAGATTTTCTTCCGGATAACCCCTCGTGGCGGGAAGATATCCGCAATCTTTACGAGTCAACAAAATACGCGGGGCTGTATTATGCCTGGGCCGGGGAAATCATGAAACTCATCGTGAAAGAGGGGCCCCACAAGCAGTACGGAAAGGGGTGCCTTGCCGACGGAGTACTCGGGGCATGGATAGGTGAAGTCTGCGGACTCGGTGATATACTGGATAAGAAGAAAGTCAGGAGCCACCTACTTTCGGTATTCAGATATAATTTCAGGAAAACGCTTGTCAACCACGTCAATCCACAGCGACCCGGGTATGCCATGGGAAATGACGGCGGTCTTCTAATGTGCACATGGCCGAAAGGAGGAAGATTGTCGTTGCCTTTTCCTTACAGCGAGGAGGCATGGACAGGGATAGAGTACCAGGTGGCATCGCACCTGCTCATGCATAAACAGGTGAAGCAGGCGCTTGATATTGTCCGCACGGCACGGGCAAGGCATGACGGAACAAAAAGGAACCCGTTTGACGAGTATGAATGCGGGCACTGGTACGGCAGGGCGCTTTCCTCATACGGGCTCCTGCAGGGCTTTTCGGGAATACGATATGATGCGGTTGACAAAACACTGTATATAAAGCCTGCCGTAAAAGGCAACTTCAGTTCTTTCATATGCACGGCAACAGGTTACGGGCTTGCCGGCGTGAAAAATAGTAAGCCGTTTTTGAAGGTGTATTCAGGAAGGATAGAAGTGAAAAAGACTGGATATATAAAAGCCTGAAGGAACTTTCTTTGGTGCCGCGTGTCTAATGACATACAAGGCAAGAGGTGAGAAGCCAGATTGAGATTGCCGCGCCAAAAAACAGCTCGCAATGACAAAAAAAGGCAGTACGGAGCAAAGGAGGCAACAATATGGATAGGAGGAAAATGTTGTTTGGCATTATGGCAGGGTTTCTGCTTTTCGGTTTCACCCTCAGAGCGCAGGACATGGCAAGAAAGGACGTGAGTCTTACCGTGTATAACCAGAATTTTGCCCTTGTCCGGGACGTCAGGTCCCTGAACCTGCAGGAAGGCATCAACGAGGTACGTTTCATTGACATAGCAGGGCAGATAGAGACAACAAGCGTTCATTTCAAGTCCCTGACCGCACCGGATAAGTGCGGGATACTGGAGCAGAACTTTGAGTACGACCTTGTCAGCGCCGATAAACTTCTTTCCAAATACATTGACAGGGAAATAACCGTCATAACGCAGGATGACATCAAATACACCGGGTACCTCTCCAGTTACGACGGAAGCCAGATTGTGCTGGCCGGGGATAAGGAAAAAGGCCCTATCTTCATGGTCAACAGGAGCAATATAAGAAACATTGAGTTCCCGCAACTGCCGGAAGGATTGATAACGAAACCGACGCTGGTATGGTCGCTCCTGAACAGCAAAAAGGGCATGCACGACGTGGAGTTAAGCTACCTTACGGGCGGAATAAACTGGCTTGCAGACTACGTTGCCGCCGTCTCCGATGACGAAAAGAGCATTTCGCTCAACGGATGGGTGACGGTTGACAACCGCAGCGGCACAGGTTACGAAAATGCCTCGTTGAAACTTGTAGCCGGGGATGTGAACCGGGTGCAGGACAGGGCGGTTAGAGCCGGAGGAGAGATGTTAATGAAGGCAGCAAGCGCCGCCATGCCGGAACAGTTTGAAGGTCGCGAACTCTTCGAGTACCATCTTTACCAGCTGCAGAGGAAAACCACGCTCAAGAACAACCAGACAAAACAGATAAGTCTCCTTACCGCGCCGAAGGTCTCCGTTAACAAAATATACACCTATACAGGCGCAATATACAACTGGTACTATTACGACAACTGGCAGGGACAGCAGTGCAACAAGAAGGTGGCGGTGAACCTGGAATTCAAAAACAGTGAGGCAAACGGTCTGGGCATCGCCCTGCCGAAAGGCAAGATAAAGGTGTACAAGGCGGACGTGGACAGGACCCTCCAGTTTATCGGCGAAAACCAGATAGACCATACCCCGAAGGACGAAAAAATCACCCTCTTCCTGGGCAATGCCTTTGACATCGTCGGCGAAAGGAAGATTACCGACCACAAGAAAATCGCAACCAACATCTACAGGGATTCCTATGAGATTTCTATCAGGAACCACAAGAAGGAGGAGGTAACGGTAAAGGTGATAGAGAGGCAGTGGGGCGACTGGACAATAATAGCAAAAAGCCATGACTACGCCAAGGAGGATTCAACGACGCTTTCATTTGACGTAAAGGTACCGGTTGACGGAGAAGTCAAGGTCACCTATACATCCGAATACAAGTTCTGAAGGAGGAGTAAGGGATGAAAAAAACAACGGTTAACCTGCATACGGGGTTCAGGATAGGGGAGCTGGATTCACGTATCTTCGGCGGTTTTCTTGAACACATGGGAAGAGCGGTATACGAGGGGGTATACGACCCGGAAAGCACACACGCAGATAAAGAAGGTTTCCGTTCCGACGTACTTAAGGCGCTGCGCCGGCTGAATATGACTGCAATGAGGTACCCGGGCGGAAACTTCGCATCCGGATATCACTGGATAGATGGCGTCGGCACTCGCGAGAAACGGCCGACCGTCAGGGACCTTGCATGGCAGAGCATAGAACCGAACCATTTCGGCACGGACGAGTTCATCTCCCTGTCAAAAAAGATGGGGTGGATACCCATGCTTACCGCTAACATGGGCACAGGCACGCCCGAAGAGGCACGCAACTGGGTTGAATACTGCAACTGCCCCGCCGGGACACGCTACGCCGACATGAGGGTATCCAACGGGAATAAAGCGCCCCATGGAGTAAAACTCTGGTGCCTCGGCAACGAGATGTACGGATTCTGGCAACTTGGGCATGTGCCCGCAGACCAGTATGCCATACGCGCCCAGCAGGCGGCAAAGATGATGAAAGATACCGACAACTCGATAGAACTGGTGGTTTGCGGCTCCTCAAGCTCCGGTATAAAGACTTACATGGAATGGGACCGCCAGGTTCTGGAATATCTCGGCGATTTTGCCGACTATCTGAGTGTGCACAATTATGCCGGCAACGCCAAGAACGATACAGAAGATTATCTTGCAATAACAAATTCCATAGACCGGCAGATAGAAGACATGGATGCAGCATGCCGGTTTGTCCAGGCAAAATCGAGAAGCAAGAAAAGGGCATATCTCTGCTTTGACGAGTGGAACGTCTGGTACAAGGCCCATGAGTGCGACGGTAAGGGAAAATTCGCACCGCACCTGATAGAAGAGGTTTACAACCTTGAGGATGCGCTTGTGGTAGCCGGGTTTTTGAACAGTTTCATCAGGCATGCGGACGTGGTAAAAATCGCCAATATCGCGCAGATAGTGAATGTGATTGCGCCTGTCCTGACAAAGGGAGACGACATGCTTATCCAGTCCATCTTCTATCCATTTGAGATGGTCTCAAAACGGAGGGAAGGTGTTTCCCTGAAGGTTCATACAGAAGGTCCTGTTTACGAAAGCAAATCGTATGGAACCGCAACCTTCATGGATACGGGTGCGGTCCTCAATAAAGGCAGACTCCATGTATTTGTAACAAACAGGGACACAGAAGAAAAGGCGGAGCTTACCATCAAACCGCTGGATTTCGCCATCTCTTCGCTCGCTGACGCAGAGATACTGACGGGCACTGACCCGAGAGCGGCGAATTCATTTGAGAAAAGGGATGCTGTCATATCAAGAGAATTTGACGCCGTGCGCATATCCGGAGGAAAGGCGGTATGCGAGCTGCCGCCGCTTTCCTTCGCCGCCATGACATTCAAATCAGGATAAGGATTGCCTGTAAAATCTTGAGCCGTATTCAACGAAGGCCTCGGACATCACATCTATCTTGTCCCATGTATGCCCAGGCCCGTCGGGAGACGGGTACCACTTTGCGATAAAACCTCCGTTGAACTTCCCGAAAGAGTCTATCAGTCTCCTGGCATATCTCCTGACATCTTCAACGGTACCTCTCACCATGGTATTCTGTATGTCCACAGGACACCAGAAGCACAGTTTCCCGCCGTACATCTCGCCAAGGCGGCCCAACCCCATGTTCTCCTGCTGGTCCATCTGTATCACGTTGAGGTTTGCTTCAACAAACCCTCCAAGTATATCTATGATATACCCGCAACTGTGCAGGAAGGTGAGCATCCCCTTGCTCCTGGCAAAACTGTAAACCTTCTTGTATTTCGGCTTCCACACCTGGTGCCAGATATCCGGTTTGACCATCAGCCGATCCTGGAAACCCCAGTCGTCGCACGAGAAAACTCCGTCAACCCCTATCTCAGCAAACCGCTCAATCGCGGTCATGTTCATCTCGCAGATCCTGTCAAGAAGTCCATCCAGTTTTTCAGGATAAAGATACGCGTCCGTCCAGCCCGCCTCGTGACCGCGCAGGTATTCAAGCCTGTGTATCAAACTCATCGGTATGCCGGCATAAACAAACTTCTCTTCTTTATTCTCCTGCACCGCCCTTTTCGCCGCTTCGTACCTCTGTCTGTTCTCGTAATCCGGGAACCTGTAGTTGGCAAGCATGGAGTAGTCTTCCAGCGGCGAATAACGCACCTGCCCCATGGTCTTGTTTCCCTCAGGTTTCTCCCATATACATCCCCACTCGTCCTCCCATCTCGTCTCCGTCTGCACCTTCGGCTTCCACCCCGGGTCCTGCTCGCATCCCACACCCAGGAAATCAGTTCCCCACTTCTCCGGTAGATCCCACGGCACCCTGTCCGGTCTCTGAAACAGCACCGCTCGTTTAACCCTCTCCCTTGACGTCATTTTTTCCTCTGTCAATCACACATACTGGTACGGCGGAATCGCCCACAGGGATAAGACATCCTGGCTCACGTCGTAGAACCTGCCCGTGACAATGCGCCTCACGTTATCAAGTTCAATCTGCCTTCCCGCGAAATAGGCGAAAATGGTCTCAATCCCGAAAGGAACAACCCTGCCTTTCCTTATGTGCGCCATAAGCGCACCGTACCTTGCAATGTCGTAATCTTCCGCGGTAACCGGCGTTGCCACCAGACCCCGGTAGGCGGTATCCACCGCTTTCCACAGAACCTCCCCTGCCGAAAACCGTTCTTTCCGTATCCTTCCGCCGTCCATGAACATCTCCACGTCGCCTTTCTCAAGACCTGCAATATCCTCCTGGATGAACGTTGCGATGTTGGCAAAGTCAATCTCAATGCGCAGGTAATTTTTTACGAACCTTGAGCGGGTTTTTTCAAGAAGTCCGGATGCTGCGGAATAATACTCCTTTTTCAGTTGAAGGGAAAGCATTCCGTCGTCTTTCTTCCCGGACATGATGGTGATAGCCGGCTTCAGGTAGTCCGGTATACCCGTATTGTTTTTCTCCCTGAAGGCCCGTTTCATCGTTTCATGGTCAACGTACGAATGTGCCGAGTAATTCCCCTCTTCATTTCCGTTTGACGGAATCCCGCAGATTATTTTCAGGTTGTGGTAGTCGTATCCAAGCAGGAAATACCTGAACAAAGAGACCGGCAGGTTCTTGCGCATCTCCTCCACCAGTTCCGCAGCAGAATCTTCAAAGACGCTGAACAGTTCCCCGGATTTCGTAACGTTCTGCGGGATACGGTAACGCGAACTGGCCAGCATGGCGGCAAGCTCGTTGAATGTCCTGGACCGTATAATCCCCGCCATCTCTCCGGATGTAAGAAACCTCTTTTCAAGCGACTTGATCCTGCCGCTGATTGCCAGAATGTCCATTGTTTACGTCTCTGCGAAAATCCGGAAATCCTTTTTGAGGATATCTATCTTTCCCGGGTCGTAGACAGCCACCGCGGGGTGATACAGAGCAACCACCCTCACCCTGTCAAACATATCCTCTGAATGTTCAAAGACCTTTCCGTGCAGCGTTGTGATGGAACCGCCTGCCCTGAAAGAAAACCTGTCAAGGAAATACCTCAGGGAATGCCTCCCGAGGCATCCGATGACCCTCGGCTTGATTATTTCTATCTGCCTTTCAAGATACCCCCTGCACGCTTCTATCTCAGTATCTTCCGGGTCGCGGTTGTTCGGAGGCCTGCATTTTATTATGTTGGTTATATAGACGTCCTCCCTCCTGAGCCCCGAGGAGGAAAGGAGTATGTCAAGAACATCGCCTGCCTTGCCGCAGAAGGGTATGCCCCTCATATCCTCGTTGTATCCCGGCGCCTCTCCCACCAGCAGCATCCCGGACAAAGGATTGCCCCTGCCGAAGACCACGTTGTTCCGGGACTTCCACAGATCGCATTTCCTGCAATCCTTCGCCTCCGCAGCGCAGTTTTCAATCTCCTCTCTTCTGTCCATTGTCCAGACCAAAAATGTACTCGCCGATCTTCTTCCTGAGGTCCTCTTCCATAGTCATCCTTACCCGTTCCCAGTCAAAAACGACCTTCCATTTTCCTGCCGCAATGACAAAGGAATCTTTCAGTCTCCTGTCCCTTTCAATCTTCACATCCTTCATTCCTGTCATCTCCCCGGCAGATTCCGGAACCCTCACCACCAGGTTGTTTTTCCCGGTATCCCTGCAAAGGGATGCAATGATGTTCTTCATGTTCCTGTTCAGGTACTCCCTGAACTTTTCTTCCTCAATCTTCAAGACCTCTTCTATGAACGAATTCTGCAGGGCAAGAATCTCCTTCTCCTTATCCATGCGGAAACCGGAAAGCTTTCTTTCACTCTCCCTGTCTATTCGCTCCTTCGCCGCAGCAAGTTTTCTATCGTACTCCCTCTCTATCTTCTCCTTTTCCGCGCGGAATTTTTCCCCGGTCTCCTCTTTCGCCTTCAAGACTGTATCTTCCGCCTCTTTCTTCGCATCCTCAATAACTTTTCTTATCAGATTGTCGAGCATATTGGTTTTTTCCCGGACCTCTGTCTTTATAACTTGACCGCAAGGAGAAGGAATATGGAAACGACGAGAGCCAGAACC
>CAYOFY010000007.1:30431-40733 GCA_964403465.1 uncultured bacterium | reverse complement strand
GCCGCGGCAATTATCGCTTCCAGGCAGGGAGCGAAGGTGTATCTTGCCGAGGCACATACCTGCTGCGGAGGCATGGGAACTGCGGGGCTCGTGCCTGTCTTCATGACTTTTACAGACGGAGTTAACTTTCTTGCAGGCGGCATTGGCAGGGAGATACTTGAACGACTCCGGAAAGCCGGCGGAACATACCCGGAAAACGGCTCTGCCATAAAGGCCGAGGTACTGAAACGGCTGTACGAGGAAATGCTGATAGAGGCAGGCGTACACTTCACCTATTATACGCGCCTTATGGATGTCGTTGTGAAAGACGGCTGCGTAACCGAAGCAATATGCGACGGGAAATCAGACCTTTTTGCGGTGAAAGCGAAGGTTTTCGTGGACGGCACGGGTGATGGCCACCTTGCCTATCTTGCCGGTGCCGACTATGAAAAAGGTGATAGCAAAGGATTAATGATGGCGGGCACATTGTGCAGCCTCTGGTCAGGGGTTGACTGGGAAAAGGTTACAAAAGGCGGAAAATCACAGACCAGCCGGTTGCAGGATGCATTTGAGGACGGGGTTTTTTCTGTCAGGGACAGACACATGCCCGGAATGGTACCGCTGGGGAAAATTCTTGGGGGTGCAAATATCGGGCATACCTTCGGGGTTGACGGCACTGACGAGAAATCCCTCACAGAAGCATACATCCGGGCCAGAAAATCAATGCCCGAATTTGCAAAATACTATAAAAAATACCTTAAGGGATACGAAAGGATGGAACTTGTGGCAACAGGCTCTCTTCTCGGCATAAGGGAAACCAGACGCATCAGGGGAGATTATATTCTCAAACTGAGCGCTTTCAAGAATTGCTCCATATTTGAAGACGAAATAGGACGATACTCATATCCTGTGGACATACATGCATCCAGACCTGACAACAAATCCTATGAAAAATTCCTGAAAGATTATAAATCCCACCGTCTGGACAAAGGTCAGAGTTATGGCATCCCCTACAGGATTCTTGTGCCGTCAGGATTGAAAAATGTGCTGGTTGCGGGGAGATGCGTCAGTACCGACCGGTACATGCAGTCATCCATAAGGGTCATGCCAGGATGTTACATAACAGGCCAGGCGGCAGGCATGGCGGCGGCAATGATGGCAGAGAAAGGAAAGGATTCCCGCTCCATAGATATCCGCAGACTTCAGAAAAAGCTGAAAAGAACAGGGGCATATCTGCCCAATACGCAGTAATTAATATGCATACGGCAGGCCTTTCAGAAGAGTACCGCCATCGCTATTGAGAAATAGATGAACAATCCCGAAGTGTCCATTATGGTTGAAATAAGCGGACTGCTTACTATGGCAGGGTCAAGGTGCATTTTTCGCAAGATTATGGGCAGTAAACTGCCGAGCAGATTAGCCCACACTATGATACCGATGGCTGAAAGGCCTATTACAACACTTACCAGCCGCTCCCCTTTCCATGCATAGCTCCACATATAGAGGACGCAGCCCAGGGAAAATCCGAGAAAAAGACCGACCAGCAATTCTTTTTTGACAACATTAAACCACTTTTTCGGAGTAAGGTCCCCTGTTACGAGGGCCCGGATGATAAGCGTAGCAGATTGTGTGCCGGTATTGCCTCCTGTGCCCAGAAGGACTGGTATAAAGAAAGCGAGGATGATAACCGTTCCAAGCGTTTCTTCAAATGCGGAAATAACGTTGCCCGAAACAAATCCCGCCATTGCAAGAATGGATAACCAGATAATCCTCTTTCTAAATAAGGACGATACAGATGCCGTAGTGTAATTAACCTCGAAAGGAATAACGCTGGCTCCCTTGTGTATATCCTCCGTAACCTCGTCTTCGTACACGTCAATGACATCGTCCACCGTAATAACACCAAGCAGTACATTCTGCGAATCTACGACAGGCAAAACAATGAGATTATATTTCTTCATCATCTTGACCGCATCTTCCTGGTCAAGAGAAGCAGCTATTGAATAGTATTCCCGATTCATCAGATTTTCAACCTTCTCAGAAGGGTCAGAAAGGATTAACTTTCTGAGGGTAATATCGTCAAGAAGATGCCATTTTTCATCAACGACAAAAACTATATTGACCGTCTCGGCATCCCTGCCGAATTTTCTTATACTCTCCAGAGCCTGTGCCACGGTCCAGGAGGGACGTATTGCCACAAAATCCGGGGTCATCAACCTTCCAACGCTGTCTTCCGGGTAACCCAGCAACTGCATCGCCTCCTTCCGCTCCTCCGGGGGCAGCAGATTAAGCAGGCGTTTGGTAACCCTTGCAGGAAGTTCTTCAAAGACATCCGTTCTGTCATCGGGCGTAAGCCCCATAAAAATCTCTCTTATATGCTCGTTGCTCATCTGGCGCAAGAGAGATCTCTGCTGGCTTGACTTGAGTTCGCTGAAAACATCTGCGGCGAGGTCCCTCGGCAGGATGCGGAAGACAATCACTCTATCCGTTGCATCAATGCTGTCAAGCAGGTCAACTATATCCTGGGCAGCCCATTCCGAAAGAATTTCCTTTAGGATACGCCAATCCTTTGATGCAAGAAGTTCTTTAATCTCGGGTTTCAATAATTCCCTGAGCATGGCGGAAATTTTAGCATTCTATTTCCTAAAAATCAAAGTATTTTTTCCAGGGCTTATCTTCATTCCAGGGGTGTTGAACTTATATAGAATATGCCGAGGGGTAGTCTGGCGGATTCCAGGGAGCGGGTGAACGCTGATGACCTGTCCCAGGCAGGATGGGTATCTTCGAGGTAATATGTGTTTTCCCTGAACCACTGGTAGGTATTCAGTTTGTTGAAGGTCACGCATGGCTGCAGGATATCAACCACTGAGAATCCCTTATGGGATATCGCTGCCTTTATTATCTCCTCTGTCTTTTCGGAATCGCCGGCAAACGCCCTTGCAACAAACGAAGCATTCAGCGCAATGGCAACACTGAGAGGGTTGAATGGTTCCAGAACAACCCCGTCTATCTGCAGCGGTGTCTTAAAGCCTTTCAGGCTCGTGGGGGATGCCTGGCCCTTGGTTAAACCGTAGACCATGTTGTTATGTATTATCGCGGTGATATCAATGTTTCTCCTTATCGCGTGAATGAAATGATTACCTCCCTCTCCGTACATGCAGCCGTCGCCGCTTTCTACGATCACCGTGAGAGCCGGATTCGCCATCTTTATGCCCACGGCCGCAGGCAGCGCCCTGCCGTGCAGACCATTGAAATAGTGCACGTCAATATACTGAGGCGCCTTGGCCGCCTGCCCGATGCCCGAAACAAAAACAAGGTTTCTTCTGTCAAGGCCCATCTCGGTTATCACCTTTTTCATAACATTCATTATTGCAAAATTCCCGCAGCCGGGACACCATGCGATATCATGTTTCCCAGTATCTTCCATTATCCATCCTCCTTACAGCGAACGAGCAATTTCCTCAGCAACATCTTCCACGGTAAAAGCCAGACCATCGTACTTGTTTATCCTGTTCTTCGTCTCGTAACCGGTTTCAAGCCTGATAAGATTGGCGAACTGCCCTCTGTAGTTGTTCTCAACGACCACGGTCTTCCTTGCTTTGGAAAGATAGTCTCTGATCACCTGGTTCAGGGGATAAACCTGTTTGAAGTGCAGGAATCCCACTTTCTTGTCCTCAACTTTATCCAGTGCTTCTCTTATCGCATGGTAGGTTGAGCCCCAGCCAATCACAAGTTTCTCATAATCCCTGTTGCCGCAGAACTCTGGCGCCACGTTTTCCTCCTCTATCAGTGAAAGTTTTCTCCATCGTTTTTCAACCATTTTCTTTCTCGTGAGCATATCCTCGGTTATATAACCGTCCTCATCATGCTCGTCGCTGTCAACGCGCACAAATCCCTCGCCAAAACCCGGTATGCCGCGCGGTGATATTCCGTTTTCGGTAAACGCATACCTTTTATATCCTGATTTTGTTTCCGTCACATACCTTTCATTATTCACCCTTTCTCCCGTGAAATCCGGCAGGTTATAGCAGGAATCCAGGAAATACTGGTCAGTCAGGACAAATACCGGTATCTGGTACCTGTCGGCAAGGTTAAATGCCTTCTGTGTCAAGAAGAACGCATCTTCTATCTTTCCTGGCGCGTAGATTATCCTCGGAAATTCCCCGTGTCCGGCATAAAGGGCAAGGTTGAGGTCTGCCTGTTCCGTCCTGGTCGGCAGGCCCGTTGCGGGAGCAGGTCTCTGCCCGATATGAATGACTATCGGCGTCTCCGTCATTCCTGCAAGACTCACGCCTTCTTCCATAAGGGCAAAACCTCCGCCTGCGGTTGTAACCATACCCCTTGCACCGGCATACCATGCGCCGAGAACCATATTCACTGCCGATATTTCATCCTCCACCTGCTCCACGACTATTCCATACTCTTTCTGCTTGCCTGCCAGAAAGGTCAGAACTCCCGTTGAGGGGGACATCGGATAGGATGCAACAAAGTTGCACCCCCCTGCGATAGCGCCAAGCCCGACGGATTCGGTACCGCTGACAAATATCTCTCCGCTTTTCTTCCTTCCGGGACTGGCGACAGCAATGGTATTTTTCTTGAGTATCCTTTCTCCGTTCTCGTAACCTTTCTCAAGTGCCTTCATGTTTTTCTCAACAATCTCAGCGCCTTTCCGTCCAAAGACCCTGCTGACATACTCTTCGGGTATGTGCCTGGCAATACCCAGCAGTGAGAGAAGTATCCCTGATGCCACGGTATTTGCAAAAACCGGATTGCCTATCTCCTTCGCTATCGCGGTCAATCCGACTCTCTCAGCGATCCCTCCAGGTTCTTCCCGGAATTCGCCAATAACAATTGTGTTATTTTCTATCCTCCCTGATACCCTCTTAACAGAATTTTCGTCCAGAACAAGCAATATGTCTATCTTTTCCCTGCATGCCCGCACCCTCTCCGTTGAAATTATTATCTGCGTGGAATTTGCACCACCCCTGACCCTGCTCATGTACTCCTTGGTCGCAAAGATATTGTATCCCTCCCCCGCAAGAATATCTGCAAGAACCTTTTCCACCGTCTGTATCCCCTGCCCTGCCTGTCCCGTTATCAGTATTGATATATCCATTATATATTCATCCAGTTCCACACCCTGCTTTCCTCCTGCTCAAACCAATCCCCCGTACCTGAGAGATATGAGTAAATATTTGTGATGGCCTCAATATGCTTTCTTTCTTCGCCAAGCAGAAAATTCAGAAGTTGCTTCTCATCGGCCTCTCTTGTTTCTTCATAAAATTTTTCATATGCCCTGTAACCTTCCCTTTCCAGTTCCATTGCCGTTTCGTAGACTGACAGGTTGCTTTCATGTGCCGGTCTTTCACCCCTGACATGTTCAAAGAAAGTTTTCATCTCCTTTTCAACCGGTTCAAGACTTTTGTACTTATCCGGAGATTCCTTTCCGCGGATTCCTGCGTAAAATTCGTCTATCCTCCTGGCATGGTCTATCTCCTGGACCGCAAGCGTATAAAAAAGCTTCTTGCTCAGATAGTTTTCAACTCTGGATGCAAGTTCAAGATAAAGTGATGTTCCCCTTCTTTCAAAATCGAGCGCAAATTCCATAATTTTTTTCATATTACCTCCTCTTTCCATCAGGCAAATGCTATGTCCAGTATCATCATCACAACAAACCCCGCGAGGAAACTCAATGTTGCAAGATCAGTATTTCCTGCTCTCTGCGTTTCCGGAACAACCTCTTCCACCACAACATATATCATCGCTCCGGCCGCAAAAGCAAGCGCATACGGCAGGAGCGGCTTGAGCAAGGTTACGGCCACAGCACCCATAACTCCGGCAAGCGGTTCAACCATACCTGAAAGCTGGCCGTAAAAGAACGCCCTGTTTCTGCTGATACCGGTCCCTTTCAATGGGATGGAAACCGCCATACCCTCAGGGAAATTCTGCAGACCTATGGCAAAAGCGAGAGAAACCGCCGAAATGAAGGTTACACCCATTGAAGGAAATTTCAACGAACCAAAAGCCACTCCCACGGCAAGTCCTTCGGGTATATTGTGAAGCGTTATGGCAAGGACAATAAGATATGAAAGGGATATTTCAGTTCTCCGTCCCTCCCTGTCCTTGAACTCCATGTTTGGATGCAGGTGAGGAATAAGCCTGTCAAGGACATACAGGAAAAGACATCCCAGAACGAACCCTGCGGAAACTGTGAACCATACGGGCGGAAAAGAGTTTTGCCCTGCGAATTCCATAGCCGGAAGAAGGAGCGAAAAAAAACTTGCTGCGACCATAACCCCGCCCGCAAAACCGAGGGAGCAGTCAAAAACTTTTCTTGAAGGATGTTTCTGAATGAAAACCAGCGAAGCCCCCAGGGCCGTTACGGCCCATGTAAACAGGGTTGCCAGAAATGACAGGAGAATGGGGTCAAGATTTCTTATATCGTTTATCATTTATGCAGATTAAGGTACTCCGAGACGGCCATTGCCGCCTTTGCACCTTCCCCGCATGCAATTATGATTTGTTTCTTATAGACGTTGGTAACATCCCCTGCAGCAAAAAGTCCGGGTATTGACGTCTTTACAGAACAATCCACAACTATCTCCCCTGCTTCGTTCTTTTCCACTCCATCAACAAGATCCGAGTTCGGTATCGCCCCTATCTCTACCAGGACTCCCTCAACGTTAAGTATTCTTTCTGCCCTGGAACCCACGGTGTTCCTTATCCTTATGCCCCGAACGAACCTGTCACCTGAAATTTCTTCAACCGATGCATTTGTAATTATCTCGCAGGTTCGTTCCCGCAAAATTCTTTCAACAAGTGTCCTGTCGGCCGAAAGATTCTGTTTCTGTTCAACCAGGTAGACTTTTCCTGCGATTCTGACCATCTGCAGAGCCGCATCCAGCCCCGAATTGCCGCCTCCTATCACTGCCACGTTCTTGCCGGCAAACAAGGGCCCGTCGCACGTTGCACAGTAAGTCACGCCCTTGTTCCTGAAATCCTTTTCCCCGGGGATATTGAGTTCCCTGGCTCTGCTGCCCGTGCAAATTATTGCTGTTTTCGTCCTGTACTCACCCCTGTCAGATGTAACAGTAAAAGTTCCCCTGTCATGCATCACCCTGTATACTTTTTCGCCTTCCTTCAAATCCATGGAAAAGTCTCGGAGATGTGCACGAAATTTTCCGGCAAGCTCCGTGCCTGATATGTACTGGTATCCTACGTAATTCTCAATATCCCCGCTCCAGAGTGTCTGCCCCCCCACGTTTTCCGTAATTATGGAAAAACCTATTTTCTTTCTGGCAAGGTATATGCCCGCGCTTATCCCCGCGGGTCCTCCTCCTATCACTATGCATTCGCGCATTTTTTCCATGCCGGGCTGAAATTCTGCAATACCGGTCCCCCGCTATATACCCAGTTCCTGCTTTATTGCTTCCCTGTCAAATCCTATTATTATCTTCCCGTCTATCTCCGTCACAGGTACACCCATCTGTCCCGACCTGGCTATCATCTCTTCTCTTCTTGCAGGGTCGGTACCCACATTGAAATCTTCATAGGCAATTTTATTGCTGTCAAGAAAATCCTTCAACATCCTGCAATACGGACAGGTAGCTGTTGCATAAACCTTAACCTTCTTTTCCATTATCTCTCTCCCTTCAGTTTTCCTGCTATGAACGTTATCCTCTTCCCGAGTTCCTCAGCTATCTTCAGATCCGTTGCTGTTGGCGGGTTGGACGCATCGGGGCCAACCACCGCGCTCGGACCATAAGGTGTTCCACCGGATTTTGACTCTGCAAGTTCTCTGACGGAATACGGGACTCCGACAATCAGTGCCCCGTGGTGCATCAGCGTGAACATCATTGAAATAAGCGTCGTCTCCTGTCCCCCGTGCATCGTGGCCGTGCAGCAGAAGAAACCCGCCGGTTTGTTTACCAGCGCACCCTTCATCCACAATCCTCCGGTCGTATCAAAAAAATTCCTCAGCTGTGAACACATATTCCCGAACCTTGTCGGACTTCCCACTATGATGCCGTCTATCTCCTCAAGTTCCTCAAGTTTCACAAGAGAAACGCCCTTCTGCAATTCCTTTGCCTTCCTTATCCTTTCATCACTCTCAATAATCCCGCCGGGAACAAGTTCCGGGACGGTTCTGAGAAGAGCCATTCCCCCTTCTTTCTCAATCCCCGAAACAATGGACTGCGCCATCCTGTAGGTATTGCCAGACATACTGTAATAAAGAACCATCACTTTCGTCTTCACTGTTTCCTCCGGGGGCTATGTGGCAATAAGTCTTCCTATCTCCTCCGCCCTCTCCATGCAGTCCTTGTGATTTTCTACCGCCCCCTTTTCATCTGTCAGGGGGCACAGAAGTTCATACTTGTACGAGGCGCCAATCGTCACAAAAAAGTTCTTTATTATTGCTTTTGCATTGTCAAAAAAATCTCTCCTGTCAGTCCCTTCCACGCAAAGAAAGGCACCTTTCTTCCTTTTCGCAATACTGTATGTTTTGAAAAAATACAGACCCAGCCACTGGCATTGAAACCTGTCTATCATCATCTTCGTTTGTGCCGAAAGGCTTCCGAAAAAAACAGGGGAGGCAACGATTACAACATCTGCCTGTTCAATTGCAGGATAGATCTTCTGCATATCGTCTCTTATCTTACACCTGCCGTCTTTCCTGATTATCGCGCATTCCTGACAGGGCATGAATTTCATCTCGTTGAGAACAAATTTTTCAGATTTGGCTCCGGCTTTCACGGCGCAATTCAAACATCTGTCAAGCAGAATCTCGCTGTTGCCTCCCCTCCGCGGGCTACCCAGAATCCCAACCACCCTTATAGCCGCCATCTTATTTCTTTTCCTTCATCATCTCGCCACAGCAATACTTTGGTTCCTTGCGCGTTTTTCCGCATTTCTTGCACTCGTATACCTTACCCTCGTCCTTTTTTGTCCCTCCACAGCAGCACTTGCACATTTATATCTCACCTCCTCCATGTATTCCCATCAATAAGATTTCACTCTGCATGCAATGTTTCCGATTCGCCAGGCATCCTGCTTGTGCTATCAGTATACAGTCTTTTTCTATCCTTTCATATCTTCAAGAAGATTCATCAGGTCATCTTCATGCTCAACCTCATCCTTAAGAATCTCCAGAATTATATAAAAGGTTATCGGGTCTTTATCCTTCAAAAACTCGCTCAGTTTCTTATACACGGTAATCGCACACTGCTCACCCTTTATGTTCTGTTTCAATATGGAAACCACCTTCGGATCCTCAGGAGCGTCATAACCGCAGTTTGTCAGTTTATACCAATCCTCAGGTTTCAGGACGGGCGTCCCGCCGAGCTGCAGAATCCTGTCAGTAATCATCGTGGCATGCCTGAGTTCATCACCCGCGTGTTCTGTCAATTCCGCTATTGCCTGTCCTCTCATCGGCCCCGCAATAACCTTTGCGCCTATCCAGTACTGGTAATAGGCCAGCCATTCGTCGGACAACGCCTTGTTCAGCATCTCAAGTATCTGCTTGATATCGCCCTTCACCAGCTCCTTACCCTTTCTCTCCATTTTCCTTTCCTCCTTTTCAGGTTACCAGTGTCGCCTCTCCTTCCCACAGACCGTGAATATTGCAGTAGGAAGCAGCATATAACATCCCGTTCTTCCCTGTTCTAAATGTCAACACGGCTTCAGGAACAGAATACACGGTGCTTGTGTCAGCCCCTTCCGTCGAAGCTCCGTGAGAAGCAAATTCAACCTTTCCTATATGGTATGGAAACTTCCCGCCTTCTGGAAGGAAATATACTTCCATCCAAGCAATATGATGGGCAGTCGTGTTGGGATGAGGTATCCCCTTCCCGACGGATATTCTCACCTTGATGCCTTTCTCTCTATCCTTCTCCAGTATTTCCAGGACAGGTACATGCTTCTCTTTCGCCCAGTCTCCGCTTTGAAAAAGCGCTTTCATTTTCATCCACCTCCTTTATCATATCCAGCATATGGTCATAGCATACAATTCAAGTTTCTCTTTCACTGCTATCTGCCATGCGTTATTGCCATATCAGTGATTTTCTTTGCAATATTCTATTGCCTTACGGTTGCGGCATCCACCAGCGATATTGCCAGTTCACCTATGTCTGTCACCGTAAGGTTATATGGTTTTACGTTAATGCCCTTCTCTATGAGTGCATCGGCAAAAAAATCAATCATCCTTAAAACACTGCCATGCATTGAAACATAGGGAATCACAACTTCGTTTTTCACATCATCGGATACCCAGTCCCTGTAAGCATCCGTTATGAACCCGGGATTATCGTGGACAGGACCATGGCT
>CAYOFY010000007.1:3948-30331 GCA_964403465.1 uncultured bacterium | reverse complement strand
TGGCTTGGCGCAATGATATCAATATCAAGTCTATCCAGAACCTGCAGATGCTTCCTTATATTTGTACGAAATGGCATCATGATTTCCGCGTAATACCTTTTCGCGGCTTCATGCACTTTTTCATTGGACGAACTGTAAAACACGCCTGTGGCAAGGTGCGAACCGAAAAGGTCACACGGGAAAAGTATTCTGTCGTCAGCACTGTAAGTGACAATTGTTTCGGGCCAGTGCACCCATGGGGTATGCAAAAACTTCAATGTTCTACTGCCGATAGATATAACCTCTTGATCCCGTACTTTAATGCATCTTTCTTCGGGAACAAGAAGCAGCTTCTTGAGGAAATCAGCTCCTTTCTCACTTGTTATTACCATGGAATCAGGGTATTGCTCAAGAACAAGCGGGATGCTTCCCGAGTGGTCCTGTTCCGAATGATTTGAAACAACGTAGTCAATCTTTTCAATGCCGAGGGATTTCAGAGTCCTGAGGAACTTATCAGTTTTTCTCGGATCCGATGTGTCAATCAAGACATTCTTCTCGTCCTTAATAAGATACGCATTGTACGTGGTACCGTCGGGCAGAGGGATCAGTTCATCAAAAAGTCTCCTGTCCCAGTCATTCATAATTATTCCCAGTACGTTTTTTCTTATCTCTTGAATGATCATCTTCTCTCCTTTTATTACAGTCGCCCGTTTTCTTTTTCAAACTGGTCTTTCCCTGCTCCGCATTCAGGACAAACCCAATTCTCAGGCAACTCCTCAAAACTTGTGCCGGGGGCGATGCCGTTATCCGGGTCGCCTTTTGCCGGGTCGTAAATATACCCGCACACCGTGCACACGTACCTGCTCATGAAAGCCTCCCTTGCCCCCGGTATTTTTCACGAGGGGTTAAGATTTTCAGCTCTTCCTGCAATTTCTGCACAGTCCCTTCAGATAAAGATGGTGCTCCTCTATGGAATGACCATCGATTTCTTTCTCGTTCAGCAGGGCACATCTGTGAAAAATATCGTAGAGTTCGCCGCAACCCTTGCATTTGAAGTGCAGATGTGAACTCTCTGAATAATCATATCTGACCTCATTTTCTTCCACGGTAACCTGTGATACAACCTTCCTGTCAACGAGTATTTTCAACGTGTTGTAGATCGTTGTCTTTGACAGAGTCGGAATCTTCGGACAGAGATGTTTATATATATCTTCCACCGTGGGATGCGTCCTGTTCCTTACAAGATACTCAAAGATTTTCATGCGCTGGTAAGACGCCTGAATGCCGTTTTCCCGCAATTTTTTCATGATTTCCGCCTGTTTCATTTGAAAACCTCCTTGTTGAAAAAATACCAGAATACGAAATCCAGATGCGACATTGGTATTCTTATCCCCGTGGAAAAGCTATTCATGGATTCTTCTATGAAAAGGTAGTCCCTGGCAGTCAGCGCTTCGGGCATTTTCTTTATGACCCCGGTCATTGCCAGACCTCTGAGTATATGCCTGTCAAGTATGGCCAGTTCTTCGCCTCTACCGATATTTCGCAGAAAATGACTTGCTTCCTTATAACCCATGCCTCTGACATTTTCCGCCAGGTATTTCCTTAACGTTTTTCCATCCCCTCCCCCCGAAAGCATTTCCATGAAATTGCCATTGCCATTGAAAAATTTCCTGCGAGCTTCAACAATGTATCGTGCCTTATTGTTTCTGAACCTTACTCCCCAAAAATTCTCCGAAACTTCTCTTGCGTTACCCCTGTACAGAATCCCGCTTCTGGAAAGATTTTCAACATTCTGCCAGCAAACCCTCGCCTTGCACTGGGGAGTCAGCAGGCAGAAGAAAAACTCTTTCTTTACTTTTTCTTCGGTATCGTTTTTTCTGAATTCTTCAAGTCTCTCAACTATCAGCGGCCGTATCTCTTTATGCACTCTTTTCAATCTTGTAATAATTTCACTCATAGAAGAATTATACCTCAAAAAAAAATTAAATCAAGTATTCGTCCAGAATTCTTTTTATGAAAGGTTTACAGGTTCTTCAGGCCGTATCTATTCACAAATTGCTGTGGAAATGCAGCGATTTTGCGCAGCGTGTCTTCAACAGATATTTTTGGAGCCGCTTCAAACATGAACTCGCCTTCGTAGCCCATATCCTGGAGGGCACGGAATATCTCTTCCCATCTTATATTCCCATCAAAGGGGGGATGATGGTCACCCGTATCCGCAAAATCATGCAGATGAACATGAAAGAGTCGCTGTCCGCAACCAACCATCAGTTCATAAGCCCGGTTTTTTTTGGTGAAAGGGTTCACACCTTCGGAATCACGGGTATGTCCTATATCAACAACCATACCCAGATTATCAGAACCTATTCGGTTGACAAAATCAGCAAAAACGCCCAGTTCAACACCATTCTCAACGGTAATCCTGATGGCGCTATCACAGAGTTTTTCCAAAAGGTCAATCATGGTTCTTTCTGAACAGGTATCCGGCCCGGCCATTCCGATGTGCGTAACAAAAACACTGGCCCCCATCTCTTCGGCAACCCGCGCACAAAATGTGAGTTCCTTAACAATTGCTTTCCGCAGTTCTTCGTACGGAGTATCGTAGATGAATCCGATACCAGGTCCGTGAACCGAGACGATGGAAACATCCTGTTTACGACATTCTGCCTTGATCTCGGAGACCTGGGCAGGATTGTGAAAATCGAAATGGGACGGAGGATTATAACCGCATATCTCAAGACGGGTGATTCCTGCCGCCCGTATCATGGAAATTTCCCTGGCTCCAAAACGCTCGGTAATCCCGAGTGCCAACGTGGAACATCCCATGCGCCGACGGATCTGCCCTGCACTTATTCCTGCACAACTTCTTTCATATGACATGGCCTATTTTCTCCTTAACGCGTACGTCTGTCCATAATTTATTTCAGGTTAAAACTTTTTCATTGTATAATGTCAGCGTTGGATAATCAAGAAAAAGAAGGGATACGATGATTCTTGGACTGATAATAATTGCGGCTATCTACACGGGCTGGTCCATGGGGGCAAATGATGCCGCCAATTGCGTCGGGGCAGATATCGGTTCAGGGATGATGCCGATTGGAACCGGTATAGCCATCACATGTTTTTTCAGCTTTCTCGGTGCAGTAACTCTCGGAGGCAATGTTATCAAGACCATAGGCAGGGGGGTTGTTGCCCTGAACGAACTTCCCCATGCTGAGGCCAGCATACTCGCGCTGTTCGCCCTTTTCAGTGCTGCGCTCTGGGTTACTCTGGCAACCTACAAGAAGTTTCCTGTTTCAACTTCTCACTCCATAGTGGGCGCGGTTGCCGGCGGAGGGCTCGCACTGAACACCACCATCCACTGGGAGAAAATATGGCAGATATTCATCTGCTGGGTTCTTACTCCCCTGGGTTCCTGTCTCCTTGCGATATTGATCTATTCGCTTTTCAAAACTTTTTTCAGAATCCCTTTCATAAGAAGATTGGAGCGCCCCTTAATCTATATTCTCATATATGCCACAAGCGCTTATCTTGCCTTCACGTGGGGTGCAAATGACGTTGCAAACGCCACGGGCATACTTTTCGGTACGCAGAAATTCACCTCCCAATCGGCCGCTGCGCTTGGAGCCGCTGCGATAATCCTGGGAGTTGTCACATGGGGCTACAGGGTTATTGAAACGGTTGGTTTCAAGATAGCAAACCTTACCCCTCTGATGACCGTGTCTCTTGAAGTGGCCTCGGCGCTAAACGTCCATATCTATACGCATTATGGAATTCCGGTATCCACGTCGCATTCAATCGTGGGTGCATTATGGGGTACGGGCATAGTCCAGGGTATAAAGACAATGAATCTGAAGCTGGCGAGGGAAATAATAATGACGTGGGCCCTGACGCCGGTTATTTCCGGTATAATTTCTTATGTGGCTGTCACCTTGTTCACGCTTTTAGTAAAATAACGGAGGATAACATGGAAAGGACAAGAAATATTTTCGCATGGCTGGGAGAAAAAGAAGAAAAGGAGGTGCTCAACCTTGCTCTGAAACACGTGGAAAAATCCTATGAGTGCGTGCTGGAAATGAAAAACAGCATCGAATCCCTTATGGATAAGGACATAGAAGGGAAGAATGAGCATATAGTGAGAGTCAAGAATGCCGAACATGATGGTGATGAACTTAAAAAAACCATGATGAAAGAACTGTCAAAAGGCATGTTGCTTCCTCCCGACAGGGAGGATTTGATCCTCCTGAACGAAAGTCTGAACGATATAGCCGACAGCGCAAAAGGGGTTGTCCGTCTGCTTGAATTCTTTGAGAAAGAACCGTCGGAAGAACTTGACAGGCTGCTCCTGGAAAACAGTCTGCTCGCCGTGAAGGCAGGGGAAAAGGTGAAGACCGCGATAAATGCCCTGGTGAAAAGCGATGCCAACAGGGTCATGGAGGATTGCGCTCAGATTGAAACTCTTGAAGAAGAGGGAGATGACAGGAGGCGGGAACTGATAAAGGCCCTCATAAAAACACAGATGAGTCCGCAACTGACCATATTGATCTACGAAATGATAGACAACCTTGAAGACGTGATTGACTGCATCAAGAAAGCGGGCGACATGGTAAGAATTCTCGCAATCAAGGCGAGGTAACTATACTCTTATCAGTTTTTCATAGTATCCTGAGATATCATAGATACCCCCGCTTTTCCTGTAAAAGTCCCCGTCAAGTTCAAAGATACCCTTAACCGGCTCTGCCCATCTTGCCTCGGGAAAGGGATGGCGGGATACAAGTTTGCTCCATTCGCGGTAATGCTGATGGCCGTTGGATTCAACCACGGGTATTTTTAGTCCCGGAAGCGGTTTTAGACGGCAGGCCATATTCTTATTCCACTCAAGCAATGGAGGAATAACGGTAAGGTCCGCACAAAAATAATCCATGCTGCGTGATTCCGCCGCTTTCAATATTTTCAGGGTCATGCTCAGTGTTTTCGCTATCGGTTTCAGGGCTACTCCCCTATATCCCATCTGACTCCTTTTGAGAGTATCCTCCTGCGTATGGGCGCTTTCATCAGCCACAATTCTGACGGGGAAATCACTGACGTCCACGTCAAGTTCTTCAGGGAACGGCTCCTCCATTATTATAACCCTGTCCAGAGCGCCTATACTGTCTATGAAATCGATGAGTTTCCACAAACGTCCCTTGCTATCGTATCTTCCGTTCGCGTCAAAATAGTATGGCAATCTTCCGTTTTCCGTATACTCAGTGGGTATATCTCCGAACATGTCATGGATACTTTTGATCCTTTCCATGTCCCACTTGAGCATTTTCTCCTGGTCTCCGTCCTTGTCCGGGTCTGACCCTATCTTTATCTTGAGCGTGAAGTAACCCTCCCCTATCGCCTTGCCTATATCTTCAAGAGGAACACCGTATGACATGAGCGGAATGCAGGCCACAAGAGGATGCCTGTACTTCAAAACGTCATGATACTCGGAAGGAATCATCCGGCAAAAATCCTTCTTCCCGCTTTCTTTTGCGTATAGTACCCAGAGTGCGTTATCCAGCGCCACGAGAGCGTTAAGCGTAAAAGTCTTTCTCAGGTCATGCCTGCCGGTAATTTTTTTTGCATAAGAGTGCACATCTTCAAGAATTGACTCCTGTGCACTGATAGGATTTTCAACCTCCCTGTTCTTCAGGAGAGAAGCAGCATATTCGGTTACGGCGAACATGAGGGCATTCCCACCGGACTCGCTGTGCGAAGAGAAGACCCCTGCATCAGACCATAAAACACTCTGCGTTCCCATCCCGATGCCAAAGTCGGATTCCGTTTCGGCACACACGAGTGCCTGCCATCCGCCGCTCAGGTATCCGCCCTTGAATCCCAGCGGCATCTTAAATGGTTCTATATCAAAATTCAGGTTCAACTTTCGTATTTTCACGGTCGCCTCCTCTTTCAGGGGTCATGCCCGGCATCTCTGAACGATTAACGGCCGGTATTTCATGCATCTCAGAAAATAGACTTTTTCTGATACAGGTCATATAATAATATATAAATGGAAATTACTCAAAACTATTCCATGTTGATAAGTTTCACGGCGGGAATACTATCTTTTCTGAGTCCCTGCATACTTCCCCTGATACCTGCATATCTTTCCTATATAACAGGCGTTTCCGTTGAGAACCTCAAGGCAGAGGTCCATTATAATGGCATAAAGAATATCCTGCTTTCAACAGTCTTTGTGCTTGGATTTACGGCAATATTCACTATACTCGGAGCGTCTGCCACGTGGCTGGGCAGGGAGATGCTGATGAGGCAGGATATAATTCGGAAAATCGGGGCAGTCATTATTTCACTACTGGGACTCCACCTTGCTGGCATTATCCGGATTAAACAACTTTACCGTCAGAAAAAAATAGGTGTGTCAAGGATAACCGGCGGATATGCCGGCGCTTTCATCATGGGGATGGTTTTCGCTTTCGGGTGGACTCCATGCGTCGGACCTGTACTTGCCTCCATACTTATTATGGCTTCGGCTCAAGAATCAGTATCAAGGGGGATCTTGCTGCTTTTCTCCTATTCAATGGGTATAGGCGTACCTTTTGTAATCACGGCACTGGTCCTGAATCAAGCACTTTCTGTATTCACAAGGATAAGAAAGCATTACAGGAAAATAGAAATATTCACAGGTGTCCTGCTCATTGCCGCGGGCATACTTCTCTTCTTTAATAAATTCCAGGCCTTCATCAGGATTTGATCACTCCCTTCTCATCGCAGGCCGGTATTTCAGAAAACCTATGTCGGGCAATTTTCCCGCAAGAGGTTTTGCATAGTTTATAAAATCCACGGTAACATCATTGCACTGTTTATTGATAAATCTCTCTGGCATGCTCCTTGTATTTCTTGCAACCTTTTCCAGGGGAACGAGTTCAAAATACACACCGTACTTCTTCCCGCTTTTCCTCTTGACGGAAACAGAACCATTCATGTTCCCTGATATGGCATATCTGACGGCCAGTCTTCCAACCTCGCAGGCCTCTTTCGCATCCACATCCGAGAATATCCCGGGGAATGACCTCTGCAGGTAACCGAATGTATCCGCCCTTACACGGCTGACTTTCAATTCCTGTCTCACCATATCTGAAAGCAGGTCACCAAGCACCCCGGAACCGCTCAGCTGTATGTTTCCGTGAGTATCCACCTCCTTTATGAACTTTGAGGCAATGGCTTCTCCCTTCTCGTCGGCAATCCCTTCCGAGACGGCTATGAGGCACCTGCCATGCTTTGAATATGCGTTTTCCACATCCCTGACAAACTGCTCCTTCGTGAATGGCTTTTCCGGAAAATATATCAGGTGCGGTCCGTCGGTTTCTCTAACTCTTGCAAGCGCGGACGCAGCAACGAGGAAACCCGCATGCCTTCCCATGATGATATCTATCTTTACTCCAGGAAGCGACATATTATCAAGGTTGTCGCCCATTACGGCCATGGCAACAAACTTCGCCGCGCTTCCGTAACCCGGAGTATGGTCGTTTTCAAGAAGGTCGTTGTCAATCGTTTTGGGGATATGAAAACACCTGAATTCATAATTCACCTCTTTTGCACTTTCCTTCAGAATGTTTGCCGTCTCCGCAGAATCATTTCCTCCTATGTAAAAGAAATATCTTATATCGTATTTCTGCAACATCCTCAAAATAATCTCGCAATCCTGTGCCCCGGGTTTTTTCCTTACGCTTCCCAGGGCCGCGCACGGGGTGAAAGCAACCCTGTTGAGGGTTCCCGCAGTTTCTTTCCGCAGGTCCACCAGCTTCTCATCCATCACGCCCTTTATCCCGTTGAGCGATCCGTAGATGTTTTTTATCTGCCCGTGCTTCCTGGCTTCCGTGATTGCACCCACAAGACTCTGGTTAATCACAACCGTAGGCCCGCCGCTCTGCGCAATCATCATGTTGCCTTTCAATTTATCACCCATCTAATCCCCCTTTTCTCTCACTATTATAAATCTGGATTTCATTCAAAGCCATTTCCTTTTTTTAAAATAGAAGACCATCCCGACACCGACTCCGAGCATAAGGAACAAGACAGCAGGATAAGCCCATCTGATATGCAGTTCTGGCATGAACTCAAAATTCATGCCGTATATTCCAACCACCAGTGTCAGAGGCATGAAAATAGTTGCGATAAGGGTCAGTACTTTCATCACCTCGTTCATTCTATTGCTGATACTTGAAAGGTATATCTCCAGCATGCCTGAAATCAAATCCCTCAGCGTTTCTATTATCTCCACGGCACGGATGGTGTGGTCATAAAGGTCCCTGAGGTATAGAAAGGTGGATTGTTTGACCAGTGAAGATTCTGTTTTTATCAGGTTGTTAATCTCCTCCCGGAGCGGCCATAAGGACTTGCGCATGGAAAGCAAGTCCCATTTAAGATTGTGTATCCTGTGAAGAGTCTCTGTTTGAGGATTCTTAAGAAGCACTTCTTCTATTCCTTCAATCTCTTCCCCGAATTTTTCAAGGATTATGAAGTAATTGTCAACAAGTGCATCCATCAAAAGGTAGGCAAGGTAGTCAGCACTCATTGTTCTGACCCTGCCTTTTCCAGTTCTCAACCTCTCTTTTACAGGGGCAAAAATATCTCCTTTGACCTCCTGAAAGGTCACAACATAATTGGCGCCCAGAAGGATGCTCACCTGTTCGGAAAGAAGGTCATCTCCGCTACCGTCAGGATAAATCATCTTGAGAACTATGTAGATATACTCGGCATATTCTTCAATCTTCGGCCTCTGTTCAGTATTGAGTATATCCTCCTGCGTCAGGGGATGAATATTCAACATCTTGCCTATCTTTTCAACAACCTCAGTTTCATGCAACCCGTCGATATTGAGCCAGTTAACGTTGTTTTTTTTCTCAAAAAATTGAAAACATTCTTCAACATCCGCGCATTCTTTTTCCTCAAAAATTTCTTCGTTAAAACTGAACAGCGTAATCCGCGCCTTTTCTTTTTCAGTCTTGTTACCGGCATAAATAAGTGTCCCCGGCGGTAGCCCCGCTTTCTTCCTGGCTTTGCCCTTCATTTGTCAATCCCCCATATATAATTACAACCTGCTCTTACGGTTCCATGAGTTCAAAACCGGATTTTTCATCCATTACTCTGTGCCCCGTTGTCTTTATTTCAAGCAATATGACTTCTCCGACCTGCCAGATATGAATGCCCGGACGGATACATCCGGTCAGACTCTTATTTCTTCTTCCCAGTGAAGCATGCATATGCAGTTTCGGCTTTCCTGTGGTATCAGGGAAAATAGTCCCAACGCCCAATATTTCATGAACCCCTTCAAGACCAATGAAAATCGGGTTCACCGGCATATCCTCACCCGATACCGGGCCGGCTACTATTTTCCCACCCGAACGCGCACCTCCCAGGAGTATACACATGCCGCCTGCAATTTTATTCTCCCGGGCAAATTTTTCCAGCGTGGAAGGAAGCGCATCCCCATCCTCCAGTCTTATTACGAAAATGCGTCCTGTTTCTCCCTGTGAATATTTCACTTTACCTCCTTTTTACTACTGCTGCATTTTTTTAGCCTGACGTCAATCAACCTGTTGAGTCTCCATAAAATCATTCTCTGTTTGGTGCCGTCACTCCATGTAATTTCCATATCCATTGGTCCTTTTCTTTTTCCAAGGCCGAAATGGAGCATCAGGTCGTTCTGATTGCCTTCACCTGTTCCGCCTTCAACCTGCCGCGCAAAAACATCCCTCCCGCTTCTTATGTGAACCTGAGTTCCTATTGCAGACCGGTTAACCTTGCCGCTCCCGCAAAGACGTATCTTTACCCAGTTGTTTCTAAATCCATGGTTTCTGAAAAGCCTCCCTCCCGTAACCATGTCAAGATTTCCGTCATTGTCATAATCCGCCCATGCAGCCTGATATGTCAGAGCAGATTTAATATTCAAAGCTGAAGTCACATCCGTAAATTTCCAGTTCCCGTTGTTACGGTATAAAACACTATGGTCGCCCTGATAAACCGTCGTGAAGAACAGGTCAAGAAAACCGTCGTTGTCAAAATCCCCGAGAGCAGGAGATGCGTAAGATTCCTGCCATTGAAGTCCTGCCGTTACGCTCAGGTCTTCAAAATGAAATTCTTTTTCGGGTCCTCCGTTTCTCAGAAATTTCGGCCTGTCCTGATAGGCAGGGGGATGACTGAAATTCCCCACGAAAAGGTCAAAATACCCGTCATTGTCAAAATCTCCCCAGGCAGACCCGATTGTATGCCCCCATGCTCCAAGATCCCCGTCACCCGCAACACCGTATGATGCACCAACATCCTGGAAATTTCCTTTCCCATCGTTAAGCCATAAGAGATTGGGTTGAAGGCGGTAGTTTGATACATAGATATCAATGTCACCGTCCTGGTCAAAATCGCAGGCAGTTACGCCCCTCGCCCGGTACCTGGTCTCGCTCCATGCCAGTTTGAATTCTCTGCCTTCCTGATTCATAAAAATGAAATCCGGATAAGTAATACCTGCTTCCCAGTTTTCATAACCCGCGATATAGAGGTCAAGAAAACCGTCTCCGTTGAAATCCCCCCATGCAGCTCCGAAGCTTACCGTATTTGACCCCGGAGGCAATATAGAACTGACATCCTTAAATTCCTTGCCGTTCATGTTACGGAAAAGTTTGTTGCTCCCGTAGCAGTAAATGTCCGGGTACCCGTCATTGTCGTAGTCGCCCCATATCCCTGAGCCAAGTGAAAAAAACTTGATAAACTTTTCACCGCCAATATTTCTCCATAAGGTGCCATTGGTCAGAAGGTCTACCCAACCATCATTGTCGAAATCACACCATGCTGCCTTGCTATAGTATTCGCCAGACAGACTACCAAGACCGATTTTTTCGCTGACATCTTCGAACCTACTCGTATTTGCAGGATTACCGGTGGATACAGTCACTGGTAACCAGAATAGCATGCCAAAGAAAAGGCTTTTCATTCTTATTCACTTAAAATGACATCAATGTTTTTAATTTCTTCGACGGTAAAAGACGGGTTGTTCAAGGAACCAACTGCATCTTCAATCTGTGATGTCTTACTGGCGCCTATCAGGGCAGATGTCACGACCGGATTACGCAGGACCCATGCGAGTGACATCTGTGCGAGTTTCTGCCCACGTCCTCTGGCTATCTCATTGAGACGTTTCACCCTGTCAAGTTTCGCATCGGTTATCTGCGCCGGTTTTAGAAAACTGTGAGGCCTTGAGGCACGCGAACCTTCGGGTATTCCGGACAGGTATCTGTCTGTAAGTAATCCCTGGGCAAGCGGGGAAAATGCAATGCATCCGATTTTTTCCTGTGCCAGTACATCCAGCAGACCGTCTTCAATCCATCGGTTGAACATGTTGTAGCACGGCTGATGGATAAGACACGGTGTGCCAAGTTTTCTCAGAATACCGGCAGCCTTTTTCGTTTCCTCATGGGAGTAATTGGAAATCCCTGCGTAGAGCGCGCGGCCGCTGCGCACGATGTGGTCAAGAGCACCCATGGTTTCCTCCATCGGCGTATCAGGGTCGGGGCGGTGATGGTAAAAAATATCCACATAATCAACCCCCAGTTTTTGCAGGGTGTTATCAATGCTTGCAACAAGGTTTTTCCTTGAACCCCATTCTCCGTACGGACCGGGCCACATCAGATAACCCGCCTTGGAAGATATGATAAGTTCATCCCGGTATGATTTCAAATCCCTGTTGAGAATCCGCCCGAAATTGGCTTCCGCTGAACCAGGAGGAGGACCGTAGTTGTTTGCGATATCAAAGTGCGTGATCCCCATATCAAACGCCTTCAGCACAATCGCACGGCTGTTTTCAAAAATGTCAACATCACCGAAGTTGTGCCATAATCCAAGTGAAATTGCAGGTAATCTAAGACCGCTATTTCCGCAACGATTATAGCGCATTCCGGTATAGCGGGACTCAGAAGCAACATAGTTCATTTTCCTTTCTCCTTTTTGTATGGCGAAAAGGTCGTACGGTTGTGTATTTTAACACAATTATGAATACAGGGAAAAGGCTCTTTATATAGAAATATTAGTGAGGCAACGGGGGAAAAATCTTCTCCAATGCAAGATGAACATGAAAAAATAATGGTAAATATCAACCTTCATATATATAGTACGAAGCGTGGCTATTTGTTATCCACTCCATCATTCGGCTGGATATCCCGAAATACTGCTAGCGGATACACTGTAATGTTCGGATACCGGTCGAATTTCCCGAATTTCTCCATACCCTCGAAACCAGGAAATAACCCGCGCATTGCAGCCTCAAAACTGACAATGATTTCCATGTAAATTTGCAGAATGTGGAATTAGAATAGATTTTCCCTCACACCACCCTCGCTATCCTGAATATATCTTTTTCTAACCTGCCTAAGAATTATGCCTCCAATAAGAATCAGTGTATGATTTATTTTTTCAAATTTTACTTTGCTATATTTTCTCTGTCAAATATATCAGGCCTGAAATATTAGAGGTTTTGGATACTTATTGAAGATTCTTAAAATGCAGGTAACGTTACGTCGCGGAAAGGAATGATGGCAATACCTTCGATCTCGACCAGCCAGTCTGGCCGGCAGACACGGGCGCATACAGTCAATACCGGAATATTTTCGAATCTCCGTTTCATATTCGTTGATACAAGGAAATGGTCAGCCGGGTCACGTACGTAGGCAATCATAACCACCATATCGTGCAATGACGCACCTGCATTTTCAAGCAGAGCCCCCATGTTTTCGATGGTACGGTCAAGCTGGCGGGACAGATCCCCCTGATACAGCACGTTGCCTTTGCTGTCAATGCTTGCGGTACCTGAAATAATCAAATGTTTACGGTCGCCGTATGCAACAGAGGTACCCCTTTCAAAAGTGACGCCGTATACATACGTTGAGCTGAGATGCTCGGGCGCCTCAAGGAATCTGACCTGCCCAGGTTTCAATCCTGATATTGAATAGGCATCCATGGTAACTTTTGCAAGAATATTTGCATGCGAACCCTGCACCGCCGTGCTGGAGATGAAATGCGTATTTTCAGTCAGGCCGTGCGCAGCAAAGAACTCCTTCCTGGCAGCAGTAAATTCCCTGTAATTAGTATCTATGTTCTGTACAAAGAACCAGGTTCTTATTACATTTTGCTCCAGTGACATTCCCTGTCCATGCAGGAAATCGTTGTACCCTGCGAAAATATCCATTGTCTGCTGATAGGAGGTGTCCTCTGCCGGACGATTCATGCCACAGGTCCAGTAATGCTTCATCCCCCCGCGGTCAAGAAACAGACAATTACTTTCCCTTATTTTTTTCAGGGGATTTCCGATATCATGAACATGGTATGCCCATAAGGAAACCATGGCTGAAGAGCCCGGCGGCTGGCAGACCCAGGATATCGCGCATCTCTCATTCGTCCGGGAAAGACCTGAAAACGGCAATTTGTCCAGCAGGGCAGACTGGTTCGCAAGGTCACTGCAGAAGAATCTTCGCAGAACCGCGGTCTCAGGGTCAAGGCCGAGGGAATCAAGAGTATCCAGGTATGCCGCGTATAGCCAGTTTATCTGAACACCGAAATCCGCGAGTTTCAGAGGGGAAAGAACCATGTGATATTCATCCGTACCGTTGGTCCCGTTGAAACGTGAAACTCTCACGGAAACCGGAATGTTTTGCCTCTCCGAAGAGAGCAATTTCATGGTCAATTTTCCCTCCGTACGATTTCAAATGGTATAGCAGGCAAAAATCCCCGCGAAACCCTCTCTTTTGCCCTGACCCCTTTTTCGTCAGCAGGTCCAACCGGAGAATCAGTAAAAATCTCCACGATAAGGTTATCCTCAAACCCGGTCTCAATCTCCCCACCTTCGGCTTTGATGGTAATGGTCAGCAGACCTTCTTTCATATCAGTATCTCCGAGAGATATCCCTGCCGGCGGTTCTTTTATCTCCGGTATGAAAGTCTCGGTTCGCATACGGGAAGGCACCCTGACCTGAATTCTCGCAGAACCGCCGGACTGGATTTTCAGGGTATTGCTATCTGACAGTGTCATGACCGGCGTACGCAAAGTCGCTCTCATTACCGCGGCTACAAGCTTCTCCGTTGGAACCAGGTGACGGGGTTCAAAAGCCTGCATCATTTCTTCAGCCGGTATGGCAGGTCTTGTCACCGTTTTGCCGTCAATGACTGCGCGTCCTTCAATCACAAGCGGAACAGGGAAATCGGACGGATATAGCGGCGCGGTGATAGTTGCACGGATAAGATTCTTTCCCGCGGGTATATGTCCGCCGTTCAACAGGAAGCCTTCCGGTGCATCCTTAAGTGAGAGCTCTATCTCTCCGTCAAACCCGTCCCTTCGCAAAACGAAAACATCAATTGGAACGGTGCACGCGACAGGCAGATTTATGGCCGAAGGGGTAACCCGGAGGTCAAAATCAGGGCGGCGCAGACTTATACGGAGGCGGTAGGCATATTCATCACCCCCGTGCCCCTGCACATCCGACAGATGAAAGAAGTACGCTCCGTCATCGGGCACCTTGAACGAAACATAGGAATCCGCATGGTGAGTATTCAATCCCGAGCCCCTGTCTTCGTTATCGTCGTTCCAGGCAAGTACGTGTCCTGACCCGTCTGTCAGACGGAGCAGGGAATCAATCGGGGAACCCAGCCTGCGGCCATAAACCTCACCAACGATTTCGCAGCCGGCACTGCATTGAAACCTGAAAACGTCTATATCTCCGGGTTTTTCAATTCGTCCGTTTACGGTCTGAGGTAAACCTATCCTCTCGGCTTCATTTATGGAATCATTGGGCTGTGATTCAAAATACTCCGGCAGGTTATCCACGCCATATAAAACGGTGTTTGACTGTCCGTTCTTGTCAGACAATACAGCCTTCCGTATGAATTCGCCATCCGGGGATGTATCCAGCAGCATGCGTTTCCCGGGAATGTTCAGCCCCGAAACGGATACAGACGTTTCAATCCCTGCCTTACCTCCCATCGGAAAAATATGCGTTATGAAAGGCTTTTCACCTATGTAAAGACGGTAAACAAAGTCCTCCCTTCCACGGTAAATGGCATCCCTGATTTCAATAATGTATTCCCCGTCTTCGGGTACATTGTAGAAGATGACCGGATCCGGGCTGAAACGGTAATCATCCGCGTAAACCAGTTCCTTGCCGTTTGAATCGTACAGAGTCATAACAGCCTGGAACCATCCGGGCACAGCATCCGGCATGTACGGTATGAGCTGCCTGGCCTGCACTTCAATCACGAGAGACTCTCCCCGCCTGGCACGGAATCTAAAGCGGTCAGCGTCACCGGGCATGATCTGTCCGTTGAACAGTACCGGCACATCGTACAACAATGGTTCCAGCATTGGCGGGTCATTCGGTTCCTCTTCGGCTATCTCCTGTACTGTTCCCACCTGGAAACAGACCGGATTTGTAAGTCCCCGGGGAGTCAACAGCCGCAGTTCCCGATTGCCCGGCTGAGCATCAGGTTCTATCTGAATATCAACAAGTACCATTTCCTGAATAGAAGGCTTGGTTTGCAGTCTGCGGAAAGGCATAAGGAAGATATCCACCACTTTTTTCAGGTCCCTGGGACCCAGGTTTTCAAGGTCACGCAGCAGGGGATGATCCGGCAGGACAACAGGTTTTTCTGGTTGAGAAATAGCCTCGGCATTCACCTTTGATGAATCCTGGGGCTTGCTCTCTCCCTTTTCTTCAGTTGCAGATGGATTGGCACCCCTTCCGGGTACTATTCCCCGGCGTTTTTCCCTTATCTCCTCGAGTCTCCTCTGAAGCTCTTTGCGCTGCTGTCCATTCAAAGGCGGAACATAGGTTATGCTGACTGTGTTCACACCCTGCCCCGAAACGTATGCAGCTGAAACACCCCTCAGGTTCTGTCCTCCAACGGTCATATGAACAACAGACCCTTTCTGTCCTCCCGCAGGATAAACATATCCGATTGACGGTTCCCTGTTCATCATCTGTCCCATGGCAACACCGGCACACAGGAAACAGGTCAGCAACACCAGAAGTTTCATGATACTTCTCCCATGTTTACATTATCTCCGTGAGCAGCCCCTTGCCCTGGCCGTTTTCAATGGGAGGCAAAATCCTGAGACTCCTTCCCTGTGCATCAGGAAACATTCCTTCGGGGTCAATGCCCATTAACTTGTAGATACTTCCTATAAGGTCCTGCGGATAGACCGGACGCTCCTTCACGTTTTCCCCTTTTGCATCAGATGCCCCGACAACGCAGCCGCCCTTGAACCCTCCGCCAGCCAGAAGGACCGAAAAACATTTACCGTAATGCCCTCTGCCGCCGTTCCATGGCTCCTCCCATGAAATTTTCGGCGTGCGTCCGAACTCGCCGCCGAGCCATATGATTGTACTGTCAAGTAAACCGCGTTCGGAAAGATCCTGCAGCAATGCGGATACAGCAACATCCATCTCGGGCAGTTTCCTGCGCATGGTCACAAAATTCTGGTTGTGAGTATCCCATCCTTTGTAATTTATCGTCACGTAGAGCACGCCGTTTTCCACCAGTCGGCGCGCCATCAGGCAGGATTGTCCGAAGGTATTCCGCCCGTACCTGTCCCGAACCTCGTCTTTTTCCGTAGATAAATCAAATATTTTCGCTGCATCTCCGAGTATTATGTCATAGGCCTGTTCGCGGCTGCGGTCAAACCACTCAAAATTCCTGTCTTTCGGCATCGCCCCTCCGAGCAGGTCCATCTTTCCGAGAAATGCACGGCGGTCATGTTGCCTTTTTTCCGAGACACCTTCCATGGATATCCCTTCCACTATGAATTGTTTCTTATTCGGGTCCCCGCCTGTAACAAAAGGCTTATATTTTGGCCCCAGAAAACCAACCTCTGAAAACCGTCCCTGGGATGTGGTCAATATCACGTACGGAGGCAATATGCCTTTGTAACCGTGTTCATAACCCTTAAACAGAGATACCACGGCACCAACACTTGGATAGACAGTCCTTTCCCCGGACGGATGACCTGTCTGCATGACGTAAGCCGCCGTTTCATGCGCATTGATGCCGTGCGTCATGCTCCGTATAATGGAATACTTATCCGCCTGTTTGGCCAGGTTTGTCAGGAGTTCATTTATTTCCATGCCCTGAACGTTTGTCTGAATGGGCTTATCAAAAGGTCCGCAGTAGTCGTATCCGGCCGCCGGTTTGGGGTCGAAGGTATCAAGATGCGACGGACCTCCCCAGAGCCATATCTGAATGACTGCCTTTGCCCGAGAAGGTTTTTCCGTGGGCTGCATGTTTTCCTCTCCTGAGCCGGAGATGCACGCAAGACAGGCCGCACATAAAAGCATCCGTATTATCCATGGACCGGACTTCCTTCGTAATCTGCCACTCATTGTCTCATGCCAGCGGGTATTGCATTTTCTCTCCATCTCCCTGATTCTCCTAATGACGGTACAGGAACTCCTTGCTGTTTATCAACGCCCATGCAAGGTCCTCCACCCCCTGTTTCTGCAGCAGCCCTTCGGTCTGAAAATATTTTTCTGCGCTTTCAATTTCTTCCTGCACAGGATAGCGCGACAGCAGGAATAGAAAAATCCTTTGAATCAACTCTCTTTCGTCTCCCATTGCGACTGCCATTATCCTCCGCAACGCCGGACTTGACTGTATCCTGAGCTGTATGTCATTGGAATTGAGCAGGTACATCTCTTGTGCATCGGTTATCTTGTTATTGCGTTCCGATTCCATCCCGGTATCGCGCGCAGGCCTGCCGAACATCTCCAGGAAAGTACTTGTGATACTTCCGTCTGCCAGCATTACAGTCTTTTGATACCTTGGTATAAAGGTGTATGGTTCCGGAACCTGACTGACATACTCTTCCCCGGTCCCGCCTACCTTGCACAGGGCATCCATCAGTACTTCGGCATCCAGCCGGCGCACCGGATAATACGCGAAAAGAGCTTCTGCATCAGGACTGTCGCTTCCCGGGATAGAAGATTGCTGATAGGTACGGGAATTCAGTATCAGCCGGTAGATGTGTTTCATGTCGTAACGGGAGTTGACCAGTTCTTTTTCAAGATATGCCAGCAATTCACCGTTGGCCGGAGGATTATCATTTCTTATGTCATCTGGCTCATGAATAATTCCACTGCCCAACAGCCAGGACCATATGCGATTGACGATATTCCTTGCAAACCACGGGTTGTCATCTCTTATCAGCCAGTCGGCAAATACAAGACGGGGGTCGGTATCCGATGGAATTTTCACCCTCTTCCCGTCGGGCAAGACGGCATCCAGGGCATTCTCCGGCGATGGGTTCAGATATACAATCTCCTCTTTCCATTCCGCCGTCTTCTTGTATGCCACGCGGGAGAAGAAAACAGACATCTGCCCACTCATGCTTTCCGGCCACGTGTCAAGGCGGGTTCCCATGAAAGTGAGCGCCACAGCACTGGCAACAGATAAAGGGTCCCGACCCTGTATTGCCCTGTAAAAATTCACCGGGGGAACGCGGAAATTGCTTCCGCTTGAGGTCAGCAATTCGCGTGCGAATCTGTCGTAGGGCATGTTTTTCCTGATGGAATCCCGTATCCAGCGATGGTACGCCTGAACCGCATTGGGCCAGAGATTTATCGGGAATTCCGCCTTGACCCGCAGCAGGTCGCACCACTTCAGCGACCAGTAATCCGCAAATTCGTCTCTTTCAAGGAGGGTGTCTATGAGAACAGTTCGCCTGTCAGGACTGGTGTCATTCAGAAATGCAATCACATCCGACGGTTCCGGTATTGTGCCAATGATGTCAAGGTATACCCGTCTGACAAAAACCTCGTCCGAACAGGGGGGAGCAGGTTCAATATTCTTCGCATGCAGCGAGTTTAACACGTACCTGTCAATATCATTCCCGGGTATGGACCATGTCCCGCTTTCAAAAGGAAGAATTATTTCTCTTTTCTCCGTCCGCACAGACCCGGGTTCTCCAGCATTGCATGTCATTGCGGCGAGGAAGACAACGAAAAATACCAGCTTTGATATGCTTGAGCCAGCCTTTCTCATACGAAGACCCTCTGCCCGAATATACATATTCTGTTTCCTTCTTCATTACATTTGACTGGACAGATAATCATTTGGTTTAGTATAGAGATTAGTGAAAGGTGAAGGAGAACTTCTTCCCGTCGGAAAAGGCCTTGATAACCTGCTTGGGGAGGGCAAACCGCATGGTCTTGAGCGGGTCAACAACCTGGCAGACCTGCAAATCGCCCGTTAAGCTCATAATCCTTGCCGCCTCGTTCGGCTTCAATTTCAAGCATCTGTTCAGAAAAGCGAACGTTTTCTCGAGAACCCCGTGTTCCGCTTCATCAAGCGTTTTCGCAGAACTTATGAAATATATGTGGGTGCTGGTTTCAACACAGGGTGTCGGGATAAAAAAACGGGCAATCCTCGCCTTCAGCGTTATTTCACCGGAAACCTCGGCGCCGCAGATGCAGACCTCGCCGTCTCCCATCAGGGCATGTATATCACCCGCGCAAAGAAGTGCACCCTTCACTCCTACCGGAAGATAAACGGAGGTGCCCCTGGTAATCACCCCGCAATCCATATTCCCGCCATGCTCGCCAGGTGTTCCGTTCAGGACAGCCCTGCCTTCAGGAGCAGTTCCGATCACACCTATCATGGGCTTAATTCTCAGGGAAAGTTTATCATTCACAATAAGGGCGTTTCTTCTTATGGGGTATATTTTGGTTTCATTGCAGGTAATATGCCTGCCCAGCGTACCGAAGTTTCTTTCAACGAACATGGCGGCGAAACCCCTTACTTTTATGTCCATCACATCCACACAGAGTATATCTCCCCTGGATGCGCCTTCTATAAAAACGGGGCCGGTGGCAGGATTTACCCGGCTCCACATATCTTTTGTGAAAGAGTCGCCTTTCCTCAGAAGTCTGTCGCCATATGCGTCCATGGTTTCAAAACAGAACGGCTCTTGAGGATTGACGCGAATCACAGGTTTGTTTTTGCGCGACATACTGTAGCAGACGCTGGCTCTGTTCACTCTTTCCATATGACCATGGTAATCCCTGCCTGCTAAAATATCAAGGATTGACGGAACTTGCATGCGGGATATGGATTGAAGAAGTTGAGAAATGCGGGTAATATTTGGTATTTGAAGCCAGACAAAGTGTTGCCAGGTCACCCAACTCGTACGTTGATTTGACATTTCTGATGAAGTTGAGTTAGAATATTGAAAGTCGCGTTTGGGCATATAACTGACTTGACAGTGAAATTTACCTGATTTTCTGATGCAGAATGGCAGATAAAGGAGGTAGCATGGCAAAGTTCACAGGGCATTGCATGAAATGCCGGGAAAAGAAGGAATTTGAAGGGACTGAGGTTATTAAGGACACGAAAAAGGGACAGGTAAAATTCGTGACCGGAACCTGCCCGGACTGCAAGGGAGCCATCTGGAAAATAATCGGAAGAATTGTCAATAAATAGCATATTCTGCTAGAGATTGGGACATTTGGCCGGTAAATGGTAACGGGAACTGAATTGTTGCAATCTTCGTGAAAGAATAGGGTCTTATTAAATGGTTTCTTCAACGAAAGGCAAGATATTCCCGATGTATCTGCAAAAACCTTTTCAACCCGATTATCAGGGATTGAAATCCGACATTCTCCGTGAGAATACTCCTGGCCGGGTCTATAATATAGAACTCTTCCTTGATGTGGAAGTTCAAAAAGCGGCAGCCGAATATTTCAATCTGCCCTCCAGAGAAGTGGACAGCCCGGATATCAATGCCAGGATGAAGGCAAGGTGCGACCTTCACAGATTCCTCGGCTACGACATAATCAGGGCATATCCATTTAACTACGATTGGCCCACAAAGGAGAACCGGACTCCGGATACGACCGCTGATACCAAGAACAGAGGGGTGCGCTCCTGGCAGGATGAGGGTATCGGTATGATTTCCTCATGGGAAGATTTTGAAAAATATCCATGGCCCGACACATCAAGAATAGACCTTTCCGAATTTGACTGGTGCGAGAAAAACCTGCCCGATGGCATGGCTTTCTATGCCCTTACAGCCCACGTCCTGGAATACGTTACATGGCTGATGGGATATGAAGGGCTGAGCCTGGCTCTATTTGATAAGCCTGACCTGGTCAACGCAATGTTTGAAAGGGTGGGGAAAAAACAGGTTGAATATACAAGGATTATCTCTCAATACAGCAGGCTGGGTATTGTATGGGGAAGCGACGATATGGGATTTAAGACAGGGTGTATGATAAGCCCTGAAGTCCTCATGGAAAAAGCCCTTCCGTGGCACAAGGAATGTGCCAGAATAGCCCATTTGAATGATAAATTATACCTGCTTCATTCATGCGGGAAACTGGACGATATCATGGAACACCTCATAAACGAGGTAAAGATTGACGGCAAACACTCATGGGAAGATGCGATTGTCCCGGTAACAGAGGCAAAAAAATGGTGGGGAAAACGAATTGCTGTCCTTGGCGGTATAGACATGAATTTTCTTGTCAAGTCAGATAAAAATCAGATAAAAGAGCGTGTGCGCAAAACCCTTGATGCCTGTATGCCAGGCGGCGGCTACTGCCTTGGAACAGGCAATACGGTTGCCAATTATATTCCGCTGGAGAACTACCTGGCAATGCTGGACGAGGGCCGAAACTATATTTAGCGAGGCACTATGGCGCAGATTAGATTGAATCTTCTATTATCTAAACTGGCAAGAGGTGAACAGGTAACAATCGTGGCCCTCGGTGATTCCAATACAGAATTGACTTTTCACACACGCGGGTACCTGAACTGGACAGGTCTCTTGCATGAAGCACTCTATGAAAAATACGGGCCAAATAAGGTAATAATGATAAACGCAGGTTGTTCGGGTGAAGGTGCGGCAGGAGGTTTTCTCAGGCTGGAGAGAGACGTTCTGCGGTTTTCTCCCGACCTTGTCATAATATGTTACTGGGACGGGGATATGAAATCCATGCGGGCCATAATCCGGAAGGCACGTGCCGCAGGAGTATCCGAAATCTTACTGCGCACTCCAAATCCAATTATAGCGGTTAACCAGCCCCCGGTATCCCCTCCCGTGACAGCCGGAAAAGAGTGGCCCCGGTTTTCAAAGAGAATTGTTGCTACAAAAATCTTACGGTTGGGAAGAGAGTTTGACATTCCGGCTGTTGACCATTATACATCATGGATGAAAGCGGATGCATCTCATAAAGGTCCGACGACCTCAAATCCTAATAAACTCTGGATGAGGATGTCCGACTCTTTTCATCCCGGACCCGCCGGACATCTGGCCTTTTATCGGGATCTGGCTCCCTTCTTTGGATTGCCCGAAAAATTATCATGGGAGTTTTGATGACGGATGAACCCCGGGGTTTTTCTTCATATAAAGATGTTGAGCAAGAATCCCATTATCGCTGATATGCTGGGCATTGCAATTGAACCGACGTATTTTGACCTAAACAATTGCGAGTTACACCCTTCTGAAGTGGTTCTGACAGTCAAAAACACAGGAGCTAATACAATCAGACTTGGTATGTTTTCGCACCAGGGACAGGCTTACTATTCCTCTAAGGTAGCCCCTGAGGCTCCTTTTCTGAACGGAAGGAATTTACTTGATGAGTTTGAGATTGAATGCAGGAAACAAAATATAAGACTGGTTGTATATATCAATTCAAAATGGGTTACCGACCTCTACGGGCAACATCCGGACTGGATAGTCAAACTGAATGGCAAGCCATATACCTTTCTTGACCTGGATAAACATATGTCAATTATGCTGTATCCTATGTGTCCCAGCAGCCCTTTCATGGACTATTTCCGAAAAATAGTTGAAGAAATCGCAGCCACAGGCAAGGCGGATGCCATATATATAGATAACTTCGGAATAGAGCCTTTCTGCGAATGCATCTGGTGCAGGAAACGTTTCGGCGAAAGGATTCCACCAAGGGAAGACTGGAATTCCCTCCGGACCCAGAAATACTCAAACTGGTTCGTCAGAGAATCCCGGAAAATCGCAAGAAGCGTAGTGGCTTCCGCAAGAAGCACGAACCCCAAAATACCTGTCATTTTCAACAGGGGAATCTTCTGGACCGAAACAGTCAGGTATTCTCCCGAGGATAACCACGAATATGCGCATAAGATTGCTGACGGGATACACACGGAATCCGCGGTCAGATTCTATAACCAGCCGTTTGAACACATAAATGAGCAGTGCGCATTTGGCAGAAGCATCGGACTCCCCGTCTGGACATGGGTGGAATATGCCATGTATCCGTTCAGTTACATACCCCCTTCCCCGGAAGAAGCAAAGATAAAAGCGGCAAAGGTTATGGCAAACGGTGGCCGTCCGATGGTTTGGAACATGCCGTGGGCGCCTCCTGTCAGCCAGAAAGGCATGCCTGGTATCAGAGCAGTTTTCAAACTGGTTTCCAGACATAAGGATATTTTCAGCAACGTTGATTACGATAAATTTACAGGAATTGTCTTTTCATCAAAGAGTTTGAGAGCATATTGCCTTGGAAATGCAGAGAAGATTGAGGAATTCAAAAAGGAATTTGCCGGTGTCTACGAATTGATGATAAGAAATCATATACCGTATGACTTTCTGCTGGACAGAGACATGGTTTTTCATAACCTGAAAAACTACAGGGTCATCATCCTTCCCAACGTTATCCACCTCACCCCGGCACAGTGCAGGGAAATAAGAAGATATCTCAGAAACGGAGGGGCAGTATTTGCAACATATGAAACATCACTTTACGGTCGGGAAGGAAAAAGGATGAAAAATTTTGCCCTGAGGGATGTCTTCGGAGCAAAATACGTGGCTGACATCGGGGAACAGTCCCCGGGATATTCAGTTGCCTACAGCAAATTTGTGGTAAACCATACTGTGAACAAGAATGGGCTGAAAGAGAACCTTTTCCCTGCAGGCGGTAAATATATTTCAATCGTTACAAAGAATGCAATTGCCGTGCTTTTGAAAAGATGCCGGTATTACTGTGATTACCCGCAGGAAGAAACCGCTCATCCTTCAATTGTTGCAAGGAGATACGGTAAAGGGAAGGTAATTTATATACCCGGAGAATTTTTCAGGTTATACCACTGCAAAGGTTTTCTGGAATACAGCCAGTTTTTCAGGCAATCTATTGAGTGGTTTACAAATAATCTCATGCCGGTAGTTACGGATTTGCCCGACACGGTGGAATCAACAGTTACAAGAAATAAGACCGGCCATGGAATAATCCACCTTGTAAACTGCTCTTTTGACAGGACAAGACCGGTTTCAGAAATCATCCCTGTAAGAGGAAAATATTTCAGTATCAAAACGGACAGGGCTTATCGGAAAATCGTTGATATCTCAACGGACAGAAGGTTGAATTTCAGGAAAGAAAACGGTTACCTGAGGATAAGTCTGCCGGCCCTAACCGGATATAACATTATTGTCATGCAAGAATAAACCTCCGCATATTTACGGTTCATCTTGGATCTGACGTATTGACGCTCTTGAAAGCGATAACACTTCCCCGGATTTCTTCGTCCGGAGTCTGATAGAAGACATATAACTTCCCATCCGCTATTTCAAAAGTGAAATGGTTGTCTATCATCCGGCCCGAATTGACCTGAATGGAACCGATTTCCCTGAACCCGTTTTTCGGGTTGAATACCTTTATCATCCCGGCATGGTCAGATAGCCCTGCTTCCGGGCTATGAAATTCCCTTTTGTCATATCCCACGAACAGCATCCCACCGGAATATTTCGCACATGCAACATAATCTTCGTATTTTCCTGTTTTCGAAAGAACCACGGGTTTACCTGCGACCCGTGTCATTGATTCATCAAATCCGATTGCCTCAATATAGGAAAAGAAGCGTTGGTCTATCGGAGGCCCGTTGCTTACCCCGGAGACAAGGTATGGCTTCCCATCAATTTCAACCAGGGAATTGACTGAAAGGTGGAGCCCCGGGAAAGATTTGCCAACATCGAGATTGTAGGTTTTCATGCGCTGCAGGTCGGATGAGAACCTGTGAATTTCCAGAATCGCCGATTCCCATTTCCGGGTGATCGCATAATAATATCCTCTGTATGCAAAGGGCGCCGGGTCATCAACCAGATTATCTCCCGGCTTCGGCAGGCCGTCAGGAATAACAACGGGCATGGCAGCGGCAACTTCCGTCTTTGAGTCAACCAGAACAGGAAGTGACCGGGTGAATTCATATCGGGCGATGTTCAGGTGATTGGGAACATCTCTTTTGAATCCGGTGGTTTCAAAGGCACAGTAGAGGAATTTTATGCCGTCCGTGCAGATACGGATATCAGTCGGTTCATCCTCGCCCGAGTAAAGATCGGTTGTTCCCGTCAACATGAGGTCCTTATCCAGCGCAATAAGGCGAAAGGTTCTGACAGGAGATATCTGGAGATACGCCACGTAGAACTTCCCATCAAAATATAGTGCGTCCGGCCTGGCACCCTTCGTCCCCGCGGGTGAAATTACAGAGTCCGAGAGAGTTTGAAATTCAATCTGTGAAAATATAAGCGCGCTTACCGAAAAAAAACAGCAAAGGAATAGAATCAAAGAAGATCGCTTCAGCCAGGATACAGGTATTTTCATTTTTCCGCAGTACGCCGATAGAAGGATTGCCTGTCAGTTTTTAATACCAGCTCTTTTTCATATTCAATAATTTTGCGGCCGTGGTTCCTGTCCCATGGAACTCGTTTTATCTCACGGAATCCGCATGCTACATACATATGCCGGGCAGGGATGAAAAACGAATGGTCGCTGGTTGAAACCTTTGCGGTTCTGACGCCAAGTATCTGAAACCTGCGGAGAATCTCCTGAATCTGCTGTTTGCCCAGACCCTTACCGCGGAATGCAGGCAGGATACAGTTGTGTCCTATAACTGCGCATGCCGGCATTTGCCTTGGGTCCCACGAGCCGAAACCTGCAATCTCTCCGTCAACCAACGTCAGGAAAAGGCAGGCACCGATAGTCTCAGGATACGCAAAAACCTGCCGGTCGTACTCGTCCCACTTCTCCTGTTCCTGTTCCCAGAGTGGTTCAACCCCTGTCAACCCGGCATAACTGGCGCGCAATAGCGCGGCAATCAGACCCGATTGATGACCATTCACAGAGGTGAATTTCACATTCATTGTTCTCGCGACCTGTCCGGCTCCCTTTCACCCGATCATAACAGAAGGATATGTTGTCCGATGAATCTCTGCTGTGAATTCAACATCCACAGGATTTCTGGTTAAACAACCAATCTTTACAGGCACTCCGCGTGACGGTCCATTCGCACGTATCTCAACAGCAGTCCAGGAAAGACCGCTTCAATTGAAACAGGAAATCTAACCATAGAGAGATAATTTA
>CAYOFY010000007.1:0-3848 GCA_964403465.1 uncultured bacterium | reverse complement strand
CCAGGAAAGACCGCTTCAATTGAAACAGGAAATCTAACCATAGAGAGATAATTTACTACTGACACCCGTCCTTGTCAAAGGAGACAAAGGGCGGGCCCCACAGAAATTTCCGGGTAGGAGACAATACAGACAAATCCGTATGTCTGAATTTGACAGTGTGAAATAGCAATATAAAATAGAGAGCAAGCCGCCGAACCTTTAAACAAGGCGAATTTCAGTCGGGTGGCCGGCAATACAATACTCTGAAATTGAGCGAGGTGAAAATCCATGAAAGAAAAATTTGCTGCACCGCATATTCCATCGGTCTTTGTCGGGAAACCCAAGAATTATCCTGACCAACTGCCATGGAAAGAGGTAAAACGGAGGTTTTCACAACTTATGGGAAAATTTTATCCTCCATCTACGCCTCTGAAACTCAAGGTTACCGGAGAAACCCGCCTTCAAGGAAACATCATCAAACAACGTGTTGAATACTTCGTGGAACCCGGCGAAGAAGTCGCCGCGTTTCATTTGTTCCGGAAGGATATACCCCGGGATGCTCCCGGCATCCTTTCAATCCACGCACACGGAGGCGGTATCTGTTTTGTCCAGGGCAAGGAAATGCACTGCAGCCCGGAACCCGGAGACCCGAAACAGTACACCTACCGCATGGCACTGGAGGGATTCCGCGTCCTTGCTCCTGATGCTCTCTGTTTCGGGGAACGAAGAACGGCATGGGGATACAGTACCGAGTTTTTTGACGAAATTAACAGGCACATGGAACTGACCGCACGGGGAAAAAGTCTCTGCTGGAAATCTGTCTGGGACAACTCGCGTGCAATAGAGGTACTGGAATTGCTCGGCGCAAGAACAATCGGTTCGGTCGGCCTGTCAGGTGGAAGTACGCAGAATTATATCCTGGCCTCAATAAACAAGAGAATCAAGGCAGCGGTATGCTTTGCCAGTTTTGCGACATTAAGACATCAATTTTACCGATACCGGCTGGCTCACTGTCTTTACCATTTCATCCCCGGGATGATTGCGGAGGGTATTGACTGGGACCAGGTGGTTGCGCTTGCCGCACCGCGAAAATTCCTTTTCTGCACGGGAGCAAAAGACGAAGGGACTCCTGAGCCGATGATCCGTGCCTTCGTAAATGCGATTAACAGGCGGTGCAGGGAAGAAAAACTCCCTCAATCGGTCTGGGTATGCAGAGAACCTGAAGCCGGACATGAGATCACAGAAAAAATGATGAGACGCGCCGTGCTTTTCTTCCGCACGCACCTTCAGGCTAAGAATAATCCGCTTTGACGGTCTGGATCGCCAACGGTCAAGCAACAATTGAATATACCCGGCTCATATTATAAAATGGCTATGCCAATAGTCCGGCTTTCACCTGATTTCTGCTGAGGAGGAACTTCACATGTTTCGTAATATATTTTGTGTACTCTCCATTTGTTTATTCTGGACATCTTCACTCTGTCCCGCCGTTGATGTAAAAACATTGCCTGAAGAGGAAAAAAACTTTCTTAACTCGGTAGACCCGTGGGGTCTTGCTTTCAGCGACCAGATTACACGCTTTCAAACCTATTTTCCCCACGAGAGGCAGACTGATTTTGTTCTGGGTATACACCATAACCTGGAAAAGATTTTCAGGAACAAATACTGGTTCCGTGGAAATATTATTGCCTCCGGAAATGAAAACACTATCAGACCTGTCTGGACGGTAACCGGGGCAACAGCAAGTTTTCAAGTCGCAGTCCTGCCCAGGACAGGAGCGGGTAATGACCGGTATTCAATTCAAGTATCCGCGCCGGTAAAGAGTGAAGTATACCACGAGGAATACGTAAAACTTGGCAGTTGCAACTACCCGAGGTTTGCCAGCGAATTCTGGCCTGACCCGCTGGTCCCGGAAAATTCTGCCGAGATTTCAGGAACCGACCTGGCAGTCTTTCTCATAGAATTGAAAATTCCGGAAGATTTCAACAAGACAGAATTCGTCTGCGGTGTAACCGTGACAAACAGCAAGGGACAGAAAGTCTCCGTTGCCATGCCGCTGGAAGTCGCAAGATTGAAAATAGAACCGAATAGATATCCACTTGTTGCATGGTTTAATCAAGGGAAACTTTCTGACCTGCAGTTCAGAGATATGTGTCTGTTAGCCCTGGAACACCATCTGCAGCCACTCACAGGCGGTTATTTCCAGAAACTCTGGAATTCAGGGAACCCGGAAAACCTTGATGGGTTTTTCCAGTTCCTGCTTGATAACGGGCAGAAAGTTTTTGAGATACCAGAACCTGATGAGAATCTGTACCGGCATTTGAAAGAGAAAAACTGGTTGAGCCGTTGCATGATTTACAGCAATGCGGACGAGCCGTCAGAAGAAATTTTTGCAGAAAAATGTATTCCATATGCACAGCAAACCAGGGAAAAATATCCCGATCTAAGAATCTTCCTGGCTTCGGAATACCATCCGCAGATGGAAAAGGGATGCGATATATGGCTTACCGATCTTTCCAGTTTCTTATACGACCCCGCGAAATTCAAAATTCCAGCAAAGCCGGAACTCTGGCATTACTACTGCCATCTTCCCATACGGTACCAGATGCGGGCACCTTTAACTCTGGCACCCAACATGCTCATTGACAACGCCGCTCTGGAACACAGACTGGCGCTCTGGATGTCGTGGTATTATAAAGCAAAAGGTGTCCTGATATGGTCCGGTAACAGCGACTGGAATGTAATACCGGAAAATTTCTGGCAGACCGTGGAAATTGAAAACAAGGAGTCTTCCTACCCGTATGCGGGTGTCCATCACGGAAACGGGTTTCTGGTCTATCCTCCCAGAGAAAAAGATGGGAAAGCACTCCCTTCACTGCGCCTCAAAATCCTGCGGGACGGCATGGAAGATATCGCCATAATGGAAGCGTCAAAAAGGAAATATGGCTCCCGGGCGAGCACCGAATTGACCTCTCCCGTACCTTATGTTTTCAGCCATGCTCACTATTACGACAGACTCCCGGAAGCCCTGCTGGAAAAAAGAGAATCCATATTAAAGAGTTTGCGTGGCAGGTGAAAACGGGATATTTGAAGAACTGAAAATCAAAGACTTTATCACAGGAGAGTTTTTATCTGAAGTGGCGGTATGATATAATTTCCAAAAAAGAGGTAATATTTCCCTTTTGTGTTATGAAGAACTCAGCATGATGTAACTGATCTCTGATAATAACCGAATCGCGCTTTACGAAAGAGACATTACTCATGTTTAAACCAAGAGCAAATCCAGCTTTATCTGCGGTCCACCTGCGTAACGCAGTGTCAATCCTGTTCTTCTTTTTTCTTACTCCCTGTGTTAGCCGCGCAGGACAGAATGTAAGAATAGGCATATATCAGAACAGCCCGAAGGTAGCCATGTCTGAATCAGGACACCCGGAAGGGATTTTTGTTGATATAATACAGGTAATTGCGGAAGAAGAGGGCTGGTCGCTGAAATATGTACCGGGGACGTGGACAAAGTGCCTTGAACGCCTGAAGGCTGGCGAAATCGACCTTATGCCTGACGTGGCGTATAGCGAGCAGCGCGGTGAGATTTTTGCATTCCACAATGAGCCGGTTCTATCAGACTGGTTCCAGATATACGCAAGGCGCGGCAGCGGCATTCATTCCCTGCTTGACCTTACCGGCAAGCGTGTCGGGGTACTGGAAGATTCTGTGCAGGAAGAGGCTTTTGAAAAAATCTATGGCGGTTTTGACCCGCATATAATACTCATACCGTTACAGGACTACAGCGAGATGTTCGGTATTCTCAAGAAGGGCCCGTTGCCTCATTAATATTTCTATATAAAGAGCCCTTCATTGCCTCATTAATA